>JANQPW010000826.1 GCA_028285285.1 Silvanigrellales bacterium | reverse complement strand
AAAAAACGGCTCGGGTCGGCCTCAAGCTCTTCCAAAAACACACCTTCGGCGGTGATCTTCCCTTTGATTTGGCGGTCGGCCGAGCAACTCACCCCAAGGCCTACCGGCAAAGAGGCCCCATGCCGCGGCAGGCGGATCACCCGCACGTCGTGCACAAAGTACTTGCCCCCAAACTGGGCTCCAATGCCTGTTTCACGGGCCCACTTTTCCACCTGCTTTTCAAGTTCCACATCACGAAACGCTCGGCCGCCGGCGTTGCCCGTGGTGGGCAGGTTGTCGAGTTCATGGCAAGAAGCGAGCTTCACGGTTTTGAGGTTCATTTCTGCAGATGTTCCCCCCACAACCAAGGCCAAGTGATAGGGCGGGCAGGCCGCTGTTCCCAAAGAAGCCGCCGCTTCCTTCACAAAGGCTTCCATGCTTTCGGGGTTCAGCAGAGACTTTGTTTTTTGATAGAGAAAAGATTTGTTGGCACTGCCACCACCCTTGGCCACAAAAAGAAACTCGTAGCTGTCGCCCTTTGTGGAAAAGATGTCGAGCTGGGCCGGCAAGTTGTGGCCGGTGTTTTTTTCTTTGTAAGTGTCGAGGGGGGCGAGCTGTGAGTAGCGCAGATTGCGCTTTTGAAATGTCTTGTAAATGCCTTCGCTCAGAGCTTCTTCGTCGGAGCCGGTGGTCAAAACCTGATCGCCCTTTTTGGCAATGACCATGGCAGTGCCCGTGTCTTGGCACGAAGGGAACACACGCTCGGCTGCAATCACAGCGTTTTTGAGAAGCTCGTAGGCCACAAAGGTGTCGTTGTCTGAGGCTTCGGGGTCATCCAAAATGTTGGCCAGACTCTGCAGGTGGGTGGGGCGTAGCAAGTGAGACACATCGTCAAAAGCCTCTTCGGTGAGCCTGCAAATGGCTTCTTTGTCCACTTCCAGAAAGGTGCGATCGCCCCACTTCTTCACACTCACCCCCTCCTTGCCCAAAAAGCGGTAGCGGGTGGTGTCTTTTTGTTTCTCAAAAATGGGCTGGAACTGAAAAGACGCATCGGACATGGAGAACCTCCGCAAAGGTGAGAGTGGAACAAGGCCCAAAACTAGTCACTGCAGGGGCTGCTGCCAAAATCTTGCCCAGTTGTTGCAGGCACTGCTGACACCACGGGCAGTTGCCACCGGGGGAGCTCTTAGGAAGGTTGCGGAGTTGGCCGATGACGCCGCCAAGGAGGGCGACGCCTATGCTCGCGGTGCCTGAGAAAAGACTGTGGGAAAAGGGAAGCCGGGGTGCAGCGGCTGTGTTGCTCAGCCTGCTGTTGCTTGCCTGTGGCGAAGAGGGTGGCGACAGTGCCGATGAAGGCACCACCACCGATCCGACCTACAGCATTGCTGCAGCGACTCTTTCTGAGCTGCCCGAATGCAATGAGTCGCGCCGACAGGCCATGGCCTACACCTTTCAAAGCACTTTTTTCTACTATTGCGATGGGGAGAGCTGGCAGCAGGTGGACCTGCCCCAAGGCCCTGCCGGGGCTGCGGGCCCCGCAGGAGCCGCGGGGCCTGCGGGGCCCACGGGGGCAACAGGGCCTGCAGGGGCCGATGGATCGTCGGGTTCGGGAAGTGGGGGAGCCACGGTTCTTTCGGTGACCCGCTGCACCCAGTCGGTGACGTCGGCCGCTGCCAATGTGTATGCCCTCACGTTCACGCGGGAGCACTTCGACAATGATGTGGCGCGCACCACCTTCAGCATCGCCTTTGGCGGTTCGGCGCTGCACACCCACATTTCCTTAGGAAAACGCAGTGGGAGCAACACCAGCGGTTGTTTCGATGGCCATTGCCACAGCTATGAACTGGAGCCTTCTGTTTATTTGGTTGCGGTCACCACCCGTGAAGACGATCCAGCCGACGTGGCCTACTCGAGGGTTTTGACCAATGACACCTCGTGGTCGGTGGAGGCGGCCATGACCTGCGTGACGGCGTTGCAGTGAGATGCGTTCTCTTGGCACCACATCCAACCCGCTCCTCAGCATTTCTCTTGTTGGCCTGATCATTTCCATCACCTGTGTTGTGTTGTTGTTGAGCTCTTCGAGCTATCTGCGAGGGCCGGCAGGTTCCCAAGCCACATATGAAAACCTCACCCAAAGTGATGAGGTCTTGCCACTAGAGTTTTGGAAGGCTGAGTTTTTTCTTTGCGGAATTCTGAAACAACGCGATGCCATTCACCGGCCCACCGACGATTGTGGCCGCGCGTCTGGCTCCCAGGGGGGAGGGCGGGCCAGCTTGGCCGCTCTAGCCCCCGACTCACCACAGCGTGGGAGTGTGCACCCGGATCTTTCGTTGCGGGGGCAGCATCCCGTTTCTTTGGGCTGGGAGGGAATGGCCAAGGGTCAGCAGAAAGCGGCACCTGACGTGATTCTCTTCAGCTACAGCCTGAGTGAGGCAGACCGCGGCTGGCTTTTGGAAAGGCAACAGCAGGAAGAAAAGAAAAACCCCAATCAAGTGCCTATGGTTTCTTTTGTGTTGCCAGAGGGCATTCGCGATCACGTCGCTATTCGACTGGGTGGCAACACAAACCCCGTGCCTTCTGCGGCTGCTGGCTTGGGGAATCGCACCCCCGTTGTGGCTGCCCTACCCATAGCTTCGCTCTTGGCTTCAGGGGAGCTGCAAATGGAGTGGGAAGTCATCAGCTGGGATGTTTTTGGTCAGCTCGAGTTTGTGCCAGCACTTGTGGAAATGGACAGTTCGCTCCGTTACGGAACCATTCGGGAGAGCTTCCTG
>JANQPW010000820.1 GCA_028285285.1 Silvanigrellales bacterium | reverse complement strand
GGACATTGCTAGCCCTAAACTCCAGAAAATCAACGAGCGGCTTCACCTCCTTCCGGGAGATGTTGGACTTGCCGGATTTGAAGACACCTTTGCCGAGGTTTGGCCCGGCAGCATGGGAGACAACAACCTCTACCGGCCCATGCGAATTCTCAGCTCTTTTTGGCAGATCATGCAAATGGGGGCCCGAGAGATCAAGGCTGACCTTATCCTCACCGATGTCGGCCCAAATCTGGGAGCCATCAACCGCTCCGCACTCATCGCCACCGACTTTGTGGTTGTTCCTCTTGGAGCTGACTTGTTTTCACTACAGGGGTTGAAAAACCTGGGGCCAACTCTTCAAAGCTGGAGATCTCTTTGGGGAAAACGCCTCAACAATTGGAAAGAGAGCGGCGAGGCGTCACAGCAAGGCGAAGATGAATTTCAGCTTCCTGCAGGAAAAATGGAACCCATTGGGTACCTCTGTCAACAACACAGCGTGCGCTTGAACAGACCCGTTGCTGCCTACACAAAATGGGTGAATCGCATTCCCGAAACCTATCGCACCTCCCTTCTCAGAGAGGCCTCCAACGAAGCTGTTTTGCCGGAGAAAGATCCTTACTGCCTTGCCACAATTAAGCATTACCGTAGTCTCATTCCCCTCGCACAAGAAAGCCGCAAACCGATCTTTCAGCTCACTGCGGCCGATGGAGCCATCGGTAGCCATAGCCAATCGGCCCGCAATGCAGAAAGTGACTTTCGAGAGTTAGCACTAAAAATTGCGGATAAAGTGGGAATCAAGAGCTCCAGTGGCTGAAAGGCATTGCTGCCATGAGAATATGAGCCTCAGTCAAAAAGCATAACGCTCCCCCTCCGCGGCGTTAGGAAGATCCCGGGAGCTGGTTTGATCGCGAAGGGCAAGTCTTTGTCGTGCAACTTTTTAAAATGAAAAGCCATTGAGTCATATTGAAATGAAATGCCCTGCTTCACCAAAAAGGCTTGCACCAGCGCCTCGGAGAAAAAGAGTTCTCTTCGCAGCTGAGTGAGCGCTGGATCTCCGAAAAAAGTTCTCTGCGAGCGAGAATCCTCATGCTGTGCCCGAAAAAGCACCTCCATGATCTCATCAAAGTGTTCGTCCGTGACATAGTCGAGCTGCTTCAACCCATCTGGAACTTTCTTGATTTCTTTGTGCTGTTCGCCAAGGGATCCAAAAACACTTAAGATGTCAGCACGATATCGCACCTTTTGACTCAGGAACTGAAAAAACTTGTCTCGGAGTTCTCCCAGAATCTGCTGCTTGTGGGAAGCTAAAACGAGCTGAAAGTGGTTTGTGATGGTCTTCTGATAACGCTTGAGATCTGCGCACAAGTTCACAATGGAATCCCGAACCTCTAAAAAACTAAACGGAGGATTTGCTTCGTTCCAAAAAACAAAGGAATGAGCCTTCTCCATTTTTTCCCAAGAGTCGTTCTGAAACGAGCACGCGCTCAACTGACCCGAGAAGTCCAGCTTCTTCAACCTCGATTGAAGCATATTCAGATAGCCAGCAGGGCTCCATGAGGAAGTCTCCCGACCCCTGACTTCTGCTGAGCGTTCGAACGCGTGTCTGCTGTTTTCTTCCAAATGCAACCAGACATTGAAAACACTGAGAGTGCGAGAAAACCCACAAAACCCGAGTGCTTTCTCGTCATCATGCGTTGGCACCTTTCCTCCGTGCGGTTCCACCTCGCTGGGAGAACTCTAGCTTGAAGATGCTTTAGCTTAGTTGAACTTGCCTTGTTTTGGCAAAAAGGGTGACCTCAACCAACTCAGAATTTCTTGTTTCTCTGACTCACTCAGGGCCCCATGAAAACCCAGGGGCATCAGCTCATTTTTCAACATGAAGCTGATGGGCATGAAGTGGCGCTTTTGCAAAGGTGAGCGAGACGCCAGCCCGCTCGATCCATGACACGCAACGCAGCGTTCGTGTTGCAACTCCTCATCGTAGGCAGCACCACCCCAGTTGAGGGGCACACTTCTCGACCTCCCACCTAGCGGCGTCACCACATTTTGCACTGTTCCATAGAGCTTGATCCGCAGGTTCATCAACAACATGACCCAGCGAGAAAGCACGCCAGCACCTTCAACCGAGGTTTGAGGAGCAGGGCGCAACACGCGAGGGCCATTTGCATGACAAAGCGCGCATGACGTGCGGTACTCCAACTCCTTTCCCGAAGTTGAGTCGAACTGGAAATACCTTGCTTGGGCCGGCTCCACGCTGTGATCGACCTGGATGGCAACACGATCGAAGCCCGACTCCAACCCCAGTTTTCCAGTGTGGCTCTGCTTCATGGTCCAGGTGTCCACAGACCACCCGGGCTGATAGGAGACTTGATTGTGAACAGCTCCTCCTGAACCCGTCGTCGACTCCCAGCTTTCAAAAGTGAGAGATGCTGTGGCGATCCCCCAAAGAGCCAATGCCCCCGCCCACAACAGGAGAGCAAGGGCAACCACCGAAGCAAGAACAGCCTGGTGAGCAAGAGCCTCCGTAAATCTCTTCATCAAAACCCGCCAAAGAAAGTTTGGACACACGAGAAGTCCTGAGTGAAGTCGATGGAGCCTGGCAGATCTGGTTTGAGAGTGACCTTATGAGTTGGCAGCGGGCAGGCGCCCCTTCCGCAGGGGCCTGTTTTTCCTTTTGGATCGATCGTGAGAATAGTGTTCCATTCGGGAAGCTCAGCCTGAAGAAACATTTGACCCTCCACCACAACTTCTTCGAGCTTTGATTGGGTCGATTGCAACCAAGTGGTGCGCGCGAGCTTCACACCAGAAACAGCCACATTGCTTCCATAGGAAACCTGCGAGGGCACATAAATGGAGAGTTGTGAAAATCCCACTCCGCCTGGAACAAAGTCCGCAACGCAGTTGTACCCTACTGAAGCCCAAGCGGATGCACTCCAACACAAACCAGCGCTTGCAGATATCAAAAGAACTTTTTTGTTCATCAGTCTTTCCTTTCAATCGTGGCTCGGCAAAATGGCGTTGCCCGTGAAAAGAAAGCTAGAGTGGAAAATGTCATTAGTAAAACGAAATAATTAAATCTATCAATAAGAGTTTCTTATCTTAAACATGCTGCAAATGTGACATCCTTGAATGCACCGATGTGGTCCACAATCAAAGGGTTCGGAGCCTATTCCGTGGAAAAAAGAGGAGAAACCATGCGTAAAGCACTGATATTTTTGTTTCTATTGATACCCTTTGTTTCTCTTTCAATCGGCTGCGTGTTGAGGAACTCGAACCAGAACAAAGTCAAGAGTGAGAAAGCCACACCATCCGATCCAAAGAAATGTCTTCCAATCGATACAAGCGCGGAGGTCAAACGCACCTACCTCATATATGTGAATAAGTCGAAAGAGACAGCTTCGTTGATACCACAGGATAGTCTAGACACCTGGGCTCCAAGGCTCTCAAGCCCATTCAAAGGGGAAGCAATTTTCAATATATCTAAAGAAACGTCTTTTAGCGATCTAACGGGTGCGCTTGCGAAAGAGGGATTTGCTCTTGATGCAGATTTTGAAGAGAAATATGCAACCGACTATCAGCGAATTCATTCCTGCATATTGTCAAAGGTTGAAACCGACCCGATTTATGTTTCTTTGTATAGCGGTTTGACGGAGGTAGATGGAAGCCTGAAGAGTTTCTTCACAATTGTATCTCCATATCTCGAACTCATAAAAGACCTCCATCTTGGCAGTATCCTCCGCAGCAACTCTTTGGAAATCGATTTCGAAGACTTTGTGTTTGTTCCACTCTATGAAAATGAAAGTTATGCTGTGCTGACAAGCTCTTCCGCAAAACTCATAAGCCTCTATCCATGGCTTGAAAATAAGGTGTTTAGCTGGACGAGAGCCTCACACTTTTCGAGATTTGATTTTCTGGGTCATGTCTTTGACGTGCTCGTATACCCGGCCCACTCTCCTATCGATGCAGAAGATATTCCATTCTCTGTCAGTCATTTTTTGGCTTGGACTCCTGGTATGAGTCGACGAAGAAGTGTTGATATCCCTCTCTATATACCGAGGCCTCGATCGAACTCTGCCGAATACGACCATGCAACCATTCTCTCTGAAGATCCCGAAGAAGTTTTGCAGGCTGTAACAGCATCTCTTCGTACATCGCTGAGCGGTCTTGGCAGCCTCTCTTTGGTCTCTCACGAAACAGAGAGCGAGAAGTACAAAATGAGAGTTCTAAAAGCCTTAGACGCGATTTCCATAGGACTTGCATTCGAATTTGAAAATTTAAAACAATAAGAGGCCGGTTCAGCCTTCCAAAACTGCGCTTTGCTATTCTCTGTTTCTTAGGAGAACATAAGATGTAAGATTTTGTTCTTTCGTAGAACAGGTATTGCATATGACGGATATTAAAGAGTTAATCGAGACCCTTTCAGCCAGACAGGCAGCACTCACCCAAGCTTTACCCTCACCTTTAAGGCTCTGGAACCCAAAACCCCCACTGAGAGATCTTCGAGGTGCTCTTGTGGTCGGTCCACGAGGAGTTGGAAAAACCACCCATCTGCTTGAAGCAGCAAAAGAAAAAAAGACACTCTATATTTCAATGGATCTGGTTCATGTGGCAGCACTCACCCTGACGGAACTTGCAGAAGCAGCGATGGAGCTTGGCTACGAAGGTTTTATCTTTGACGAGGTTCATGTTTCAAAAAACTGGGCAAAGCATCTCAAGTCTCTCTACGACTCCCATCCCCGTAAATTTTTCTGGGCCAGCGATTCGTTTCTGTTCTCAATGGAAATGAAGCGAATCAAAGGGAGGCTTATTTTGTGGCTATGGCCAGAGCTTCGGGAACGCCCATTTTTGCCGCACCAGATGAAACACAGGGTGATTTCGTCATCGGAGACGAGCTTGTGGAAATTGGCGGACCTTCCAAAAAAAGAAAGAAGGCCCAGAAAGTGATCAGAACAGATACTGAAGTACCAACTGACACCATTGTGCCCATGTGGTGTTTGGGGTTCACACATTGACTCGTGTCTGATGACGAGTTTCCTGAAAAAGAGCCATGTGATTTGCGAGGTACCAAGAGTTCTTGAGGCACCGCCTCATTGTCACTGTCCAAAGTGCGGCCTAGCTTTGAGAGGTCTTACGCTGTGCCGGCACCGGCATCTGCCATCTCCCGCTGGCTTCTGCCTGCAAATAACCTCGAATTTGTGCTGCCAGCTCAATAGAAAGACTTTCTCCAGATGCACGCCATGACCAGTTTCCAGACGTGGTCGAAGGGAAGTTCATACGTGCCTCCTTACCCAAGGCAAGGAAATCTTGAAGCGGGACAATGGCCCATCGAGAAGGGGAAGAAAAGAGCAGCTCAATAAACTTCCAAGCAAAGCTTTCGTCGCTGAGGTTCTCGTGGGCGAAAAAAGCAGACAACGCCAGGTGACTTTCCTCTGAAAGACTTTGCCGCCACTGCACGGTTGTTTCATTATCGTGAGTGCCAGTGTAGGCAACTGAAAACTCAGGATGGTTCTTGGGGTGATGGACCGCATCTTCGTTGGCACTGAAACCAAACTGCAACACACACATCCCCGGTAGGCCTGCATTCTTTTTCAGCTGCAACACGGCCTCATCAATATCACCCAGATCTTCGGCAATCACAGGCAGGCCATCGGGGAAGTCTTGACGCAAAGCCTCAAAGAGCTTGAGCCCCGGGCCCTCAACCCATCTCCCGGTTGTGGCGTCTGGGGAGCCAAAGGGAACGCTCCAATAGGCCGAAAAACCTCGAAAGTGGTCAATGCGCACCACATCTGTTTGATCTACGCAGCGACGCAAGCGGCGGCGCCACCATGCAAAACCCTCTTCTTCATGAGCTTCCCACTTGTAAACGGGGTGGCCCCAAAGCTGTCCGCTCGCCGAAAAATTGTCAGGAGGCACTCCCGAAACCTGCTTGGGCTGCCCCTCATCATCAAGCTCAAAGAGCTCTTGATTGAGCCAAACATCCGCACTGTCCAGATCAACATAAATGGGGATGTCTCCCACCAAAGCCACACCCTGGCGGTTGGCATAGTTCCGAAGTTTTTGCCATTGGGTCTCAAAGAGAAACTGGAAAAAGCACTCCTCTTCGACTTCTGAAGCATGTTCTTGAAAAAGGGCAGACAAAACCTCCCTAGTGGGTTTCTGCAGCTGCTTTGGCCAATTTCGCCATGCCGATCCATGCTTGTTTTTCAACACGGCATAAAGGGCGGCTTCATTAGCCCAATCCGCATCGCTGCGAAAACGCTCAAAGACCTGAGCGAGCTGGGGGAAAGACTTCTCTTTATATGTCGAAAACGCTCTTCTCAAGGCGTGGTTCTTAAATTTTCCAACGGCTTCAAAGTCAACCTGTGGGCCATTTGAAGGTGCATTTTGCAGGTCTGAGGCACTGAGCAAACCCAAAACAACGAGCTGCTGCAGATCGATCATCTGCACATTTCCGGCAAGGGACGCCCAGCTGCTGTAGGGAGAGTGCCCTGCTCCGGCTGGCACAAGCGGGAGCATCTGCCACTTGTTCAACCCGGCCTGAACCATCCAATCAACAAACGCCAGAGCGCTTGCGCCGAGATCTCCAACTCCATGACCGCCTGGCAAAGAAGAGATGTGAAGCAGCACACCAGCAGAGCGGGTTGCGAAAAGATCAGGAAATGAGGCAACAACCATAGAAATAACCCTTTGCGATAGCCAGACGATTTGGCACACTCCCTGTTTCTCACTGAATGAGACTGATAGCAATACGACGGAAGGTTAGGGGAAAAGAACATGGGCACAAACAGATCGACAGACACGCACAACTTGATCGTGGGTTATGTGCTCTGGATTTTTGGCTTTATGGGCTGCCACCGCTTCTACTTCGGCCGCCCGGTTTCGGGAGTGATCTGGTTTCTCACCTTGGGTCTTCTTGGAGTGGGCTGGCTGATTGACCTGTTTCTGATGCCCTTTTTGGAGCGCACGGCAAGTCGCTCTTTCACGAGTGGTCCCTATAGCTATGACATAGCTTGGGTTCTGCTCACCTTCCTTGGAATTTTCGGTGCCCACCGCATCTACGCAGGGAAATGGGTGACAGGCATCATCTACTTTTTCACGGGTGGCCTTTTCGTCGTCGGCTTTCTGTATGATCTTTGCACCTTCAACCGGCAAATCGACGAGCTCAACCGAGGCTACCGACCCCGATAGGGTGGTGCCGCTCTCCGAAATGTCGGTCTGGATACGCTTCTGCAGGCATTTCCAATGCCATCAACCCCACCCAACACACCTGAATAACATGTAAAAAAACTTTCAGTCTGCACTTCATCAAATAAACAGCTTGAGCTCGGCCGATTCGCTCCGATTCCCTGTCAAACACACAAATGACTTGGAATTGCTCTGCAATTTCCACAAGAAATTCAGACAGGAGCTACACTCATGAGACACCTGCGCATAGCACTCGCCAGTGTGGTGTTGGCCGGCACAACCCATCTCCCAGCAGCGGCAGAATCAGTACTCGAAAGCGAGGCACAGGGCTCCGCAGCTGAGCCAACCCGCTTCTGGCCCTTCAAAGACGACTGCATGACATTGCCCAGTGAAGACTTCCCCATTATTGAATGGTGCGAAGGCCGACGCAGCTTCAGTTACACTATCTTGACCTGGAGTGAATCACGAAAGTACCGCAAATCAAAAACGCTCCGCCGTATTCAGAAGGTGGCACGCAACTGGCTGGAGGACGAATGCCGCAACGACACCCTCAAAACTGGCAGCGTCGTCCAGCAGCTGTGGTTGGCAATACCCCGCAGTGCCTCTGAGCTTGCCCAACCTCGAATTGGCCTCAAAGTAGACGACCTCAATGTGGTCTTTGGCAACTCCTGGAAGGAGTCTTGGAGGGCTGGCGATGACAATCTGCACGTGCTCGGAAAAAGTGATTACTCCGACTACAGCGGCACAGCCGCTAGCGGTGCCGTGCCCGAAGAACTGCTGTTTCGCGTGGGAGATCCCGCCAATCTCGAGGAAGCAGCGAGCTTTCTTGACTCTCACGGCGTTGAAATTGCCGAGTTGGTTTCTGAGTCCCTCAGCATCTACAAAGGCACTGTGGAGAGGTACTCCGAGTTTGAGACAACAGCCGCCATTGAAGCCGACCCCCAAATGGGCCAACACCTGAAATGGGTTGAACCGGCATTCCGAGTCGAGCACGTCGCCGACAACTTTTTGTTGCACGAGCAAGAATGGAGTTTGGAAGACATTCCCACGGCCTGCGACAACTGAGAGCCCGTGGAAACTCAGGCTTTTCGCGGCTCACAGTGATTGAGAAAAAGTGGCGGGATCAACCCGAAATGCCGCTCCGTCACAGCTCATTGAAAAGCTCACTCGCAAGCTCCGCAGCTCGTCCAACGAGGGAAGAGGCATCACCACCTGAGCTCCACCTCTCGCGGAAAGGCGAAAGCGGTCTGACCTCCAGCTGAACCCCTTGTTCTTCGAGCTCGAAGAACCTGTCGATTCCACCTGAGCTTCGAGCGCACACCCCTCCAACGCCGACACCGATCCCATGTTTGTGGGAACAACGCCCACGAAACCCATTCCTTTTTCCTCGCGCAGGCTGTTCCGCAAACCTGAGAGATCAAGTGAAACGGCACCCTGGGTCAGCTGCACTCTCGAGAATCGTAAGGATTGGTTGTCGGCAGACACAACCTGCTGGAGCCAGTCTTGATAGAAGCGAACATCGGTGAAAGAGTTTGTGCCCACACATCTCCCGCCGATTTCTCCGCCAGTGGAAAGCACACCGAACACTTCGCCCGACGTCACCGCAAGGGGTGCCCCCGAATCTCCAGCACAACCACCCACAGGTTGGGTGACACTTCCCCCAAATGTCTCCAGAAGACGCCGACTGCTCTGCTGGTTTTCAAGGTAAACATTCGCCGTTCGCAAAACTCCTGTGTCGGCCACGTTTCGTGTTTCTGATACTCCGAAACCAGCCAGCACAAAAGAGCGAGAAAGACCGCTGTTGCGCTGCGCCAGCGCAGCAATAGGAAAAGCTGGAGGGGCTCTCTCGGCTAAAGTGATCACAGCAATATCGTGAGGTGGGAGCGAGGAAGTCTCACTCGTGGGGAGATCTTCATCATACCCGGGGTGGAGAGTTGCTCGACCCAAGCCCCGGAACTCGCCTTGTGCCGAAGAAGAGGAAGCTCGCTGCAGGTTATGAAAGTAAACAGAAAGGGTTTCTCCCGCTTCAATACAATGGGCAGCTGTGAGCACGTGCCATGGGGTGATCAGAGCTCCCGTGCAAAAGGCTCGCTGAACCCCATTGACCCTTTTTGCAATGGCCACTGTGGACAGCGCAATAGCGGGAGCGGGCTCACCAGCCTTGACCACAGTTCCGCCAGAAATGGCGAGATCACTTCCAGAGTTGTCATCACGTAGCAGCAGTGACGAGCCACAGGAAGCGAAAAGAATGAGCAATGCAACTGTGATCACTGACTTTTTATGTGATCTCTGCACGCCGAGGCTCCTGCGAAAAGAAGGTTCGTCTCACCCCCTCCTGCAAGAGTTCGGCCAAAGTGCCTTAGGCACCTGGTGGAGCAGGAGGCACCGGTGTGGGTGCTGCGGGAGGTGGGGTGGCAGCAGAAGAACCCTGCGAAAAGTTGTACTCAGCCGAAATCACAAAGAGCACTGGGCTCGCCGTGGTGTTCCCGGTGATGAACTGGGGACCATTGTGGAGCAAGCTCTTGGCACTCACCCCAGCGTCAGCCCTGAACCCATTGCGTTCGTAGCCCACTCCGAACTGCCAAAGCTCGGCTTCTGGAATGTCGGCAAAACGAAACTCATAGGAAGGGTTTCCATCTTTTACTTTGTCTTTGGCTTCCATGGCGCCCAACAGTGGGTAACCAATTCCTGCAAGAAGAATCCAATGATCGGTGAGCTTGTTTTCAACACCTGCTGTTGCCAACAGTCCATAGCCGGAAAGCTCACTGGTTCCGCGGGTGAGGTCTACGCCCAGCGTTTCGGTTCCCTGTTGAAGAGACTGTGGGATCGTTTGATTGGCTGCTGGATCTAAACTA
The DNA here is from genome assembly GCA_028285285.1 of Silvanigrellales bacterium. Lineage (GTDB taxonomy): Bacteria > Bdellovibrionota_B > Oligoflexia > Silvanigrellales > Silvanigrellaceae > JANQPW01. The sequence continues at coordinate 1,472 of JANQPW010000820.1, read as the reverse complement.
AATGGACCTTCCGAAGCAAAGTACAAAAAGGCACCACCAAATGTGACCAAAGTTTCAGGACGCGGCCGCACCAAGGCCCCCAGTTGGAGGTCAAACACGAGCTCACTCAAGTTTTTGTCTCGCGTGGTGTCCGCAGCTTTCTGCTCCAGCTCTGGGTTCTCATAGAAAAATCCCGCTTTGAGATAGGCGTCAGTTTGAGAAGAAACTGGGCGCACGGCCCGGGCGTTGAACCCCAAGGAAATGCCACGACTGTAAGTGGTGCTCGTCGTTTGATTGTTCGCCTTTGTTTCGTTTTCAATGGTTCCCAAAATTCCAATTTTGGCAGCCACGTCGATTTTACTACCGGCAGTTTTGGTGCTCAAAGCCAACTGAAGATCCAGCTGGTCGCTCGTGTTTTCCTGGGTTTGAGCCGCTGTCTTTTCCCGGGTGTGATCTCCAGCCCAGGTGAGACGCAAACCCAGCCCTGCTCCACCTGAAAGCTCCATGGCATAAATGAAGTCAAGAGGTCTTGCAGGAGATGGAGCTAGAGAGCTCAAAGCTTTTCGAGAAAACATATATGTGCGGGCCACCAGCATCGCCACATCGGGGCTATCGGTCACCACAGACGCCCGGGTTTGCATCAACGACGCATCGCGCGACACAAAAAGGCCAAAGGTGCCCACTTTCGTTGAATACAGCCCACCTCCATACACATCTGAGGTGGGTTGACCCAACTCAATTCCCACTAAAGATTTTCCTGCCGCTAGGGAAGGGTAGGCAAACACATACGATGTGTCCGTGAGACCGGCAGGAAGGTTGAGAATGAGAGTGCGCGCATCTGAACCCAGCGCTCCTCCCGACCAACACAGCAACGTCGCAATGGCTGAACCTTTTAGAATAGACTTCAAACACTTCGTCATCTAAGACTCCTCAATAGAGATCGAAGTTTTGCGGCACACACCGCAAGATCTTCGTCCGAAAACGGACCACTCATATCGAAGGAGCACAGGCTCTGCAAGCCGGCCACCAGCCCCTTTGAAAGCGGGAGATGACTTTGACTGTTCAGGCAAATCAGTGGGCAGATCCCACAACTCAGGAAAAAACTTCGGGAGGGCTGTTCAAGCTCTCTCTTGCTTCCCTTGGTTTCACTGTGTTGGTGATTCTTTGGGGAGCCTTCGTGCGCAAAACCCACTCTGGAGCCGGCTGTGGTGACCACTGGCCTTTGTGCAACGGTGAGGTTGTGCCCTTTTCCCCTTCAGCCGAGACTTTTATTGAGTTCTTCCACCGGCTCACCAGCGGCATGGCGCTGATTCTAACGGTTGTGGTTTTGATTGCGACCTTCAAAAAGCGCAGTGCTGGTCACCCAGCTCGTGGTGCCGCAGTTGGCTCCCTGGTCTTCATGGTGATTGAGGCATTGATTGGTGCCGGCATTGTTCTTCTAGGGCTCGTGGAAACCAACGACTCTGTGCTCCGGGCCTCGGTGATCGCTCTGC
>JANQPW010000811.1 GCA_028285285.1 Silvanigrellales bacterium | reverse complement strand
CAGGAAGGCCTTCCTTTTGCGCCCACCACCGGATGGGGTCAGGTTCCGGCCCGGGGAGAACCCATTGAAGAGAGAGAAAATCTCAGTGTTGGCAACCCTCCGCCTGAGGGCTTGATGGCCAAAGACAAGGCACTGAAGTGAAGCTAAGCTTGTGCCCAATGAGTGAGTTCCACCATTTCTTTCGAAAACCCCTTACCCAAGCGAAGCTGTAGAAACCGATCAAAGAGGTGATCGCACACACTCAACACAGCATCAGTGTTTTCAAGTCTGTTTTGGAGATAGTTCTCGGGGTCTTCCGACTCCACTGGGGGAAGCCGGAGATTCCGGAGAAAGAGATCGTCAGCTTTTTGCGACCAGGTCCATCGTTTGTTGTCTTGCTTCATTACAAAATTGACTTCGCTCACCAGCTTGCCACTCCGCAAAGCCGTCTTTGCTTCTGAGGCGTACGCGGGAGTGCCTCCCTTGAGTGAGTGTTCTCGCACGGAGCCCCCAGGGGAGCTCAGCACGAGTTTGTCGTTCACGTAAAGATGAAAGGGCTCATACCCCGGCACATCGATGATGTGGTTGCTCGACTCCATAGCAAACCACAGCCAGGTCAAATACTCCCTTCCTAAAAAAGGACGGTTGTTTTGTAAAAACTTGAGCTTTTCCAATTTTTCTGGATTCATAGTCTCCTCGGAAAGTGCAGGGCTCCAGCGTGAGAGTCGCTGATCTTGGCCTGCACCCACCTATATCGGGAGACTCGGGCTCATGCAAAGTTCTGAAGGCGACTCTATCGAGGTGCTGCTTAAAAAATGTGCAGATATGGCGCAAAGGAGGGCCACTGACTTTGCCAAGGGAGGCTTTTCTCAAAAGGAGAAACCTGATCAAACCTGGGTGACCGAGGCAGATCTCAGCATTGAAAAAGAGCTGCGGAGCATGATTTCCACGGCTTTTCCACATCACCGGATTTTGGGAGAGGAGGAGGGTGGAAAACTGGGGGAAAAGGGAATCACCTGGGTTCTGGATCCCATTGATGGCACCTTCAGTTTTGTGAACCGTGTGCCCTTTTACTCCTCGTTGATCGCTGTTTGCGAAGATGGTGTTCCCATCATGGGTTCTGCAACTTTGCCGGCTATGGGTTGGACACTGTTCGGACGTCAGGGCCATGGCGCCTTTGTGAACGAGAAGAGGGTGCACGCCCGAAGCCTTCCGCTTCGAGAACAGGGTGGCTCAGAGATCATCTCTATTGCAGATCCCTACCGTTTTCGCACCACCGGGCGTTCAGAGGTGCTGGAGCAACTCATTTCGGAGCCTTATCGAACGAGGGTTTATCCAGATGCCTTGGGGTATTATTTGCTCCTAAATGGTGCAGTTCGCAGTTTTGTTGATCCGCGGACAGAAATTTGGGACACAGCACCATTCCATGTGATTTTGCAAGAAGCTGGGTTTCGTCTCACCGACTGGCAAGGGCATGAGGGTCTCAGGCCGGGAGCGGTGGTGTCTGATCGGCATGATGACCCGGCGAATGACGTGAGAGCTCTTTTGGAGGGCTTTGAAAAGAGTTCGAGGCCTATGGGGAGAGACTGACTCGCTTTTGATTTTGTCAAAGGCTTGACAAGGGCGTGGGGAGTGCTGCTGTAGGCTAAAGTGATGTGACGCAAATGAACTGATTTTGTTAGGTAGAAGTGCCGATGATGCGAATCTCTTTTTTTACCTTTGTCGCCTTTTTTTCTGCAGTTGCTGTCTTAGCTGTGGCTTGCACATCAACCACGGATCCCTCTGAAGGCAGACTTGTTGGTAAGAGTTCATACACCAAACCCATTTGGGCATCCAAGGGTTTGAAGGTGCCTGATACCGGCAACACTTCCATGCTTTCCTACAGCAAAACACGAGTGTTTCAGCTCGAATTGGGAATCAAGCAAGCCCAGGCTGAAGCTCTTTCTCATGTGTATCGAACCTTTGATCGAGAGTTTGCGAACTACGTGGGTCAGGTCATCGATGAACACACCGCTGAGTCGAGGGGTGAATCGTTGGGAGGGGCCACGCGTGCGAAAGTGCTGCAGGGTGCCATTCAAGCTTCCAAAGAGTTTGGAGCACCGGTGTTGCGGCCGGAATCGGTGTATTGGGAAGAGCGTGAGGTTCAGGAAGACGGAGGGAGCTCCGGTAAAGCTGTCGTTCGCTTTTACAAGATCTGGGTCTTGGTCACGCTGGAGACCGCTGAAATAACAGATAGAGTCAGCGTTTTGCTTGATCAGCTTGAAAAAAGTCAAGCAAAGGAATTCGCTCCGGCAGTTGATGCTTTGAGTAAAAAATATAAGAGACTGACTGGTGGAGATGACGACATGCCCGGCGAAGGGAATGATGATGAGTGATGGCAAGCGTTGGATCGTGCTAACGGAGAAACCAAGTGTTTCGGCCGATATTGCAAAAGCAATCGGGGGCTTTGAAAAACTGGGTGAGTACTATGAGTCCTCTGCCTACCTCCTCACGTGGGCTGTGGGCCACCTTTTGGAGCTCCTTCCTCCAGAAGACATCGACCCCAAATACAAGCGTTGGCTGTTGCAAGATCTGCCGATCATTCCCGATGAGTTCAAATACAAGCCCAAAGCGAAGCAGGCCGACCGCATTCGTGTGATCAAGTCCCTTTTCAAAAGGGACGATGTTGTGGGTGTGGTCAACGCTTGCGATGCGGGGCGTGAGGGCGAGCTGATCTTTCGTGAGCTTTATGATTTCTGTGGGCGTGGGCTTCCCATGAAGCGGCTGTGGCTCCAGAGCATGACGCCTGATGCTATTCGAAAAGAATTCAAGAACTTAAAGGATGGCAAAGAGTTTGACCCACTCGGGGCCGCGGCTCGATGCCGGGCTGAAAGTGACTGGCTCATTGGAATGAATGGCACGCGAGCCATGACGCGGCGTTTGAAACCGCGGGCACAGCGGGGCGTGTCTTGGTCGGTGGGTCGCGTGCAGACACCCACCCTGGCTTTGTTGGTGCACCATGAGTCTTTGATTCTCAAACACCGGCCCGAACCCTATTTTACCTTGGAAGGGCGGTTTTCAACTCCCACCCACGAGTATTCTGGTGCTTGGTTTGATCCTCAGTTCAAAAAAGATCCCAACCCCCAAGATGAGGCCATTGGGCGAGACAAAGACGATCGCATCTTCGACAAGGAGCGGCTCAATGCCATCCTGGCAGAGATTGAAGCAGAAGCCGCCAATGCCCATGCCAGTGAAACACGGAAGTCTTCAAAGGAAAGTGCGCCTCAGTTGTTTGACCTCACTCTGTTGCAGCGTGAGGCCAATCGCCGGTTTGGCATGCCGGCCAGTAGAACCCTTCAGGCGGCACAGCGTCTCTATGAAAAGCACAAAATGCTGACCTACCCCAGAACCGACAGCAAGTACCTTCCTGAAGACTATCGGAAAACGACAGATGAAATTTTGAACAAGCTTCAAGACGCCGATGCGTACTTTGGAAAGTTTGCAGCTCGGCTCCTCAAAGATGGTCTGCAAAACGAAAAGCGGGTGTTTGACGACAAAAAGATATCCGATCACTTTGCCATCATTCCCACCGGCGAGTTCAAGATGGACAAACTCGAAGGTGATGATCAGCGCATCTATGATCTTGTGTTGCGTCGCTTTCTTTCGGCGTTTATGGACCCAGCCTATTGGGCGAAGGTGGAACGCATCACGAAAGTCGGGCAGCAACACTTTCGCACACGGGTGCAAGATCTTGAGAAGCCGGGCTGGCGTGAGGTTTATGGACTCGATGCCGATGAAGAAAGCAAACTCCCTGCTTTGGTAGAGGGAGAGGCCAATGGTGCATCTGCTGTGACCCATGAGGGTGTTGAAACAGAGTCGAAGCAAACCAAGCCACCTTCGCGCTTTTCGGAAGCACGGCTTCTCTCCCTTATGGAGACATGTGGAAAACATGTGGAAAACGAAGAAGTGGCCGACGCTCTCAGCGAAAAGGGTATTGGCACTCCGGCCACGCGCGCTGACATCATCGAAAATCTGATTGGCAAAGAGTATGTGGCTCGGGCAGGTCGTGGTTTGCGGGCAACCGCCAAAGGTATCCGTTTGCTGGATGTGTTGGAGCGCGTCCCTGTCTCAGCCCTTTCAAGCGTGGAACTCACAGGAGAGATGGAGTTTGAGTTGAAGCGGGTGGAACGGGGTGAGGGCTCCCGGGCCGACTTCATGAAGAAGATGGTGGGCTTTACGGAAGAAATCGTAGAGAAATCAAAAACCTTTGATTACGAAGGCCTCTACGCCAATGATGAACCTCTCGGGTTGTGCCCTTCCCACACTCCCGACAACCCAAAGTATGTGAGAGAGACTTTCTGGGCCTACAAATGTGAAGATCCCGATTGCGATTTCATCATTTGGAAGGAAAAAAACCAGCGTTACATCGATCGCAGCCTCGTTCGCGATGTTCTCGCCAAAAAAATCTTTGGGCCCGTTGAGTTCTTGAACTCAGCTGGTCAGCCCTACGAATCGCATCTCACGGTCGACGAAGAGACGATGTCTCTGTGCGACGAGAAAGGTGTGATCACAGAAGCTTCTCGCAACGAGGCCGAAGTGCTCTATGAGGAGTTCTTCGAAACCTCCTTTCTTGAAAAACCAGGTCGGTTCTATGAGACCGAGGTGGCCTATTACTTCGAGTTTGATGTGAAACCCGGAGATAAGGAAAAGGAAGAAGCCGAGCGAGAAAAGGCTGTGGCTAAGGCACTCAAGGAAGGAAAAAAACCTAAAAAACCAGCTAAAAAGAAGCGTCTGCAATCGAGGATGCCAAAGGTCTTGTGTCAGTTTCCAGTTTCACGAGAAATGTATCTGAACTTTATCAAAACGGGTCATACTGAGCCCATCACCGACTTTAAGTCGAAGAAAGACCGGCCTTTTGCGGCTTCACTCCACTTGAAAGAAAACGGCAACTTTGAATTCAAATTTGAGTCTCGAAAGAAGCTTCTCGGTCTTGATGACAAGCCCAAGAAGAAGCCGGCGAAGAAAACGGCTAAATCAAAGGCTAAGGTCGTGAAGAAGACACCCGCGGCGAAGAAAACCACCAAATCAAAGTCACCCCCAAAGGCCGCTCAGGCAGCAGATGAAGGGGCCTCCGTGGCCGCCGGCCAAGGCTAAACCTGACTTGACTTCAATCTGACTTAATCGTAGACCTTGCCGACAAGTGGCAGGGTAGCTCAGGTGGTTAGAGCGGAGGTCTCATAATCCTCAGGTCGGCGGTTCAAATCCGCCTCCTGTCACCAGCTTTTGAAAGGCCTTGGAAGACATGAGAGTGTGTTCCAAGGCTTTTTCATTTTCTCTGCTGAAGGGGCTATTGAGGCGCCGAGCGACCCAGAAGAAAGAGGACCAAGACATGATGGATCAGTTGGGTGGATTGTCAGTTGCCCACAAAAGTGTGGGGCAGTTTTTTCAATCTGATGGCGATGCCCGGAACTTTCACAAAGACCTTCCGCTTCACAATTCTTATGGGAGCTCCTATCTTTACCAGCCTGATCTTTTCCGCGCGGGCTCGTGCACTTGCTCAACTGTGAGTGAACCAGCTTTTTTGTCGGTGGTGCCCTATCTTCAGAAAGATTTTGGCAAGAGCGGATCAGAGATTGTGGGAAGCATTCGCAGGCGGTTGGGCCATCTCTATGAGCTCAGTTCTGAAGATGGCGAGATCCATCTCACTCACTCTGGCACCGATGCGGAAATTTTGGTTTCGGCCCTCACTCTGCTGGGCACGCGAAGATCGCTCTGCAACTTTATTGCTCAGGGAAGTGAAGTGGGTCGGGGTTCGGCAAATGCCAGTGCCTGTCGCCACTTCGACACCATCAGTTCCATGGGGAACTCGGTTGAACCTTCAACAGAAATTGGGTTGGCCACAGATCAAGTGGAAACGCTCGTCTTTCCCCTCAGGAAGCCTTCGGGAGAGCGCTTTTCCTGCGAAGAAATTGAATCTTCATTGGAGCAGCAGATTGCCCAAAAAATTGCCGCTGGATCCCATGCATTGCTGCATGTGATTGATCATTCTAAAACAGGAATTGCGGCGCCCAGCTATTCGTTTGCACGGAGGATGAAGCGCACTTACGGTGAGCACCTCGATGTCGTTGTTGATGCCGCTCAGGGTCGGCTCAGCCGAGGGCGAGTGAAGCAGTGTTTGAAAGACGGTTTTGTGGTCTTTGTCACCGGCTCAAAGTATTTTGGTGGGCCGTCCTTCTCTGGTGCGGTTTTGATTCCCCCAGGATTTTTTCAAGAGAGCCAAAGGCAATTGTCACTTGACCTCAATGGTTATTTCAGTGGTGTCAATCTCGGTGAAAGGGTTGCGGAGGCACTCGCTGTGACCAATAGGGAGCCCACACCCGGATTGTGGCATCGTTGGCTTGCTGCACTTCATGAGATGGAGGCCTACTATGGTGCCCCATCTGAAGTTCGAGAAGGCGCCCTTTTGAAGCTCTCTCAGTGCTTTCAAGACTTTTTTCAGCACACACCGAACCTGATCACCGATATTGTCTTCAACCGTTATGGTGAGACAGAAGCGTCGAAGGGCGCCCTTGAGGCTCTCCCAACGGTGTTTCCCTTCTTTTTTACCGACTTCAACGATTCAAAAAAATCAATGAAAGCCGAGATGAATGACGTTCGGACCTTCCTCATGAAGAAGGAAGGGAGTAAGTCAGAGCTCGGGCAAGCTGTTGACTTGGGCACCGAGACTCCAAAGTCGACTTTGCGACTTGCCATAGGTGCACCGCTTGTGAATGAAGTCATGGGGGCCTATGAGGAAGATCGAACGATCGACCTGCAAGTCGTTGTGAAAAACATTGAGAATTCGGTGGTGCCCCGGCTAGAAACGTTGTCGCAAGATCTGCAGCAAGCAAAAAAGCAAGTTCTGGGCGCGTAAAGGAGGGCTTGTGAAGAGGGATGACGTCAGTCGCTGTCTGAAGGCAGCTTCTGAAAATGGATTTTTAGGTCACGAGTTTCCCGCGGTGATCTTCCATGATTTTCGAAACATGCACGAACGCTTGTCTTTGCTGAGAAAGGCTCTTCCTGATCCTTTCCGCCACACAGTTGCCATTAAGGCCAACCCTGTTTTGGGTGTTCTCAAAAGCGTTGTTTCGGCTGGGTTTGGGCTTGAGGCTGCTTCTTTGGAGGAAGTGGCGTTGGCCCGGGCTGCGGGTTGCCCTGGAAAGGGTATTGTGTACAACAGCCCGGCGAAAACCTCCCAAGATCTGCGAATGGCGGTTGAATGGGGTGTCGTCATCAACGTGGACAACCTGCAGGAGTTTGAGCGTTTGGCTGAAATAGCCGAGAAGCAGGCTCCTGTGGAACCCGTGTTTCTTCGTGTCAATCCCCTTGTGGGAAAAGGGTCTATTTCAACCACATCCGTGGCTTCTTCCGACAGCAAGTTTGGGTTTCCCGTAACCGATGTGCCTCTTATTCAGAACCTCTTCCGTGACCATTCCTGGCTCAAGGGTCTTCATGTTCACACGGGATCTCAAGGTTACAAAATTGTTGACCTTGTGGGTGGCTACCGCAGGGTGCTCGATCTGAAGCTGGCTATTGATGGTGCCTGTGGCCAGGGCCGTGTTTCTCATTTGAACATTGGGGGAGGTCTTCCCTTCAATTATCGGAATGAAGATGGGGCTGTGATTGCAGATTGGGCAAAGATGCTCCGTTTGGAACTGAAAGAGCTCTTTGGGCTTGAGTGCGTTTACACAGAGCTGGGTCGGGTTGTGCATGCCAGTGCTGGATGGGCTGCTAGCCGTGTGGAATATGTGAAGCAAACGGGTGATCACAAAACAGCTGTGGTTCACCTGGGGGCTGACTGTTTCTTGAGACCGGTCTACCGGCCCAACGATTGGAGTCACCGGCTTGACGTTTTTGACGCTGACTTTGTTCAAAAAAAATCCCCAGAATCGGAACCCTGGTCAATAGCGGGCCCTCTTTGTTTTGGAGAAGATTATTTGGCCCGCCGCTCGCCCATGACGACTATTGCGGAAAATGATGTCATTGTGATTCACGATGTGGGAGCGTACACCTTTTCGATGTGGTCTCGGCACTGCAGTCGTGGCATGCCTGTGATTCTGGGCTATGAAGAAGCAGGAGGACCTTTGACCGTGTTGAAGAAGAAGGAAACGTTGGAAGACATCGTTCAGTTTTGGTCTTAAGTAAACAATGAAGGCTTCGCATAGGGATGACAGGAAGATGCAATTTTTATTCGATTTTGTTTCTTTGTTTTGATTGATCGAATCTGCCACACCCCATACAATCGACAAGGTTGTTTCTTGTTAAAGAAAAACTTGGGGGACATGATGAAACGTTTACTTATTTTGATGATATCGGTGTCTAGCTCTGTTGCATATGCGGAAATGCAGTCCAACATCGAATTTCTGCCGACTGACTTCACGAATCAAGTGATGATAGATCCTGATACTGGTAATGAAGTTCCTGTTGAATACGATCCAGCGATTGATGCGGCGACATATCTTGTCGAGACGGATTTGATGGAAGAAGATCAGCAAGTCTTAGCTCGTTCGTGCCTTTTTCGTGATTTTGAAGAAAAGTGGTTGAACTTGACTTTGGAAACCGTGAAATTTTGCATTGTCTCGAATTTTGGACCTGTTAAGCAAAAAGTAACTGCACGCTACCAATTCAACCTGGGGAGAATTCAATTTTGTGTTCGTGATCGGATAGAAAACGACTTTACTTGTGGCAGCGAAATAAACTTGTCCCCAAGCTATCAGACCTTTCAAGTTAATTATGACTCTGCTGTGAACAGCATCTTTTTTCTTAGAGCGAAGAAACCCACAGGCACATCGTTACTTCAGTACTACAACTATTATGCCGGACCTTAAGGGCTAGGTTTTCGGATAGGTTCTAGGCTCTGTCTGACGAATCCTTTTGACGTTGCGATTGGCTCCAGTCGGCTCATCTCTTGTCACTCGTCGCTTACGAAGTGGCCACTTCGCAGCACTCCTCGTTCCTCGTCTGAGCTCGACTTCGCTCAATCGCCGCCGAAAATCATTCGTCAGACAGAGCCTAGTCTGATCTCGAAAGAATTTTTGGAAGAACGCCGCCATCTTCGCAGGAGCTCGAGAAGAGAATCTGGAGAAAAACCGGGATCCTTTCCACAAGCCGCCCACACCAATCCTGCTAGGGGTAGAATTTTCTCGTGCGCGGTTAGAACATCGAGATAGTCCCTGGCTTCGTCCCGTCCTGCCAATGCCAACACTTTGTTGATGGAGAGGTCTATGGGATGCATTGTGAATCCGCGGTTGGCTATGAAAAAAGTGGGCATAAATCTCCATGCAGAGTCATGAGCCCATTCAACTTGAGTTGCTTCCTGGTTTTTTTGACAATGGCCCGAATGTAGCCCGGCTGTCTCATTTGAAGCTTGATTTCAAAATTTTCTCTCTCCAAAAGAGCGCTGTCGAGGGCATAAGCTTTTGCAACCTCGTTTTCGCTATCGTGAAAATAGTCGAGGTCCTGGCTGTAGCGGACAGAGTTTGGTTCAAAGTGGAGAGCGGCTCCACCCGCTAGGTAACTCTGTGGGTTTCGGTTGACCGATAACAAATTTGCAACTACAGCTTGAAACTGGGTTACTGGCATAACTTTTTCCCAACTTTCCAGGTTTCAATGGACCCATGTTTCATAAGTTGTTCGGCGACCCATTGAATGTCATCTCTTGTGATTTTCAGATCAGGATCGAATGACCAGAAGCATTCAAAGTAGTAACGATGAAATGCTCTCTTGGCCTCTCTCACCCGAACCATTTCTTGTGCCGTTTTTCTATCGAGCTTTCGAGAACTCCTTTTTCCGCCAACTCTACCAATGTTAGCAAGGTAACCTTTAATGATTTGCTCTTGAGTTTTATTCACTTCACCCCCCAAACAAAGATTATCTTACTTTTCGTGTGTTCTCAATATAACTTTAGCTGCTTACGATAAAAAATTAGTAATAACAATTAATTAAATCCTAATATTCCGGATTTTGAAGAAGCCAGAAAAATCGTTGACGCAACTGTTACTTTTTGTAAAAGTAACAAAGGGTGAGTCTTCCTGAGTTCTTCAGGCATATAAAATCAATTTAAATTCAATGAGTTATATCGTAATTCTTCAGCAGCTCTGCTTGCCGTGCTGCTCATTTTGACGGAGCCCTTTATGCCAATTTTGTCTCGCATTCTCACATCCATTGTGGCATTTGCCTTTTTGTCACTGCCTTTGGCATGCGAAAGCAAAGCCGGGCGGGGGTCGGAGCCTGCTCCAAAAAAAACCGGCACTTCGCAGGTGGACCGAAGCTCGACAAGTCCAACGGGTGGAACCACCGGTGGGAAGGCTTCGGAAGACGGAATGTGCCTGAAACCATTGAAGATATAGTCTGGTGATGACGGCATTACCTGCCTTTTTCACATTGAAACGACTCTCAGAGGAGAACTGACTCATGACCCAAAGGTCTATAAAAACCACTGTTACAGTGGCGCTAGCTGTAGCGTCTGGGCTACTTGCTGCAGCGTTCACGGCGTGCAGTACCGAACCAAACAACAGCTCGGTTATCAAATCGGGTGGCATTCAGACTGGTCAGTACCAGGGATACGAACGCATCAACGCACATCTTCGCGAAACGATGCTCAGTCAGGCAAGCCTGGACTCCTTTTTCCGTCTTGGGGCAGATACCTTTGGTTTTCAGCAGCTCGTGGGAGGGTTCCAAAATCTGCAAGGGCGCCAGGTCTATCAGAATGGTGATCCCAACGCTCTCAATGCATTTCTTTGGGAGATTCTTATGGGGAATGTCTCTGCAGAAGTGGCGGCAAATTGCGAGGTGGGGTCTGCTGAAATTGTCGCAAAGGCCGCTCTTCACGAAGCCTTTTCAGCCGACCTCAGCAAACACTGCGAGGGGCGAAGCGCCGAAACATTTGCTGGCATTTGGTACTGGCTTGTGGGTTTTGAATCTGAAAGTGAGCGCCAAGAGCTTTATGCGGCGCTGGAGGCTGAACTCCCAGGGCGCAGTGTAGCCGACGAGCTTTACGCCATCCTCATGAACCCCACCTTTCTTCTGGAGAAGTGAAATGACACACACAAAGAACCACAAACAAGGTACCGAAGGATTTCAAATGAAAAAGTGGGGGCGTCGGGGGTTTGTTGGTGCAGGAACAACCCTGCTTGTGGGAGCGAATCTGCCGCGGCATATTTCGGCTTCATCAAGAATGGGCGACACCGCGGCTCGTGCTGATGAAACGCGCGACAAGCATTTCTTCATTCACATAGTCATTCCAGATGGAGTGAGCCAACACAACTTCTTTGACGCGCGACCTCTTTCCTTCACTGAAGCTGGTCTTGTTGAGAACTACAGAGAAGGCGATATGCGCGAAGCTATGGAATGGACTCCAGCTTCCGGAGGGAGAAATGGCACGCGGCCCCATTGGGTGTCACCACAAGTCAGACCACTTGAGAAATACAAGGATCTGTTTTCCATTTTGAATGGAGTGCACATGTCCCGGTCTTTCGATGGCCACGGACAGAATCTGAACATGTTGATGGCAAACAATCCCTTCGGTGGGGAGTATTTTGCGCCGTATTTTGCTTCACCCGAAGCTTCTCTGGAATACATTGCAACGAGACTGCCGTTTGCAGAATTGAGCAACGTGGGCCGTGGTCTCGAGATTGAGCCCGGTGCCTTGTCTTCTTTGGCGGAATCAGCAAGAGGCCTCGGATCTTCAGGGTCCGGCGGAGGAGGAATCAAGGCCTTTGTTCAGCGTCGGGCCCAGGCGGTGGGTCAGAAGGGAAATGGACTGTTTTCGAAAGGAGCGAGCGAGTTTGCAAATGCCTTGGGAAAAACTGGTTTGCTTTCACAAAAGCTTGCAACCCTAGATTTTGAGGTCAGCGGGCAGCCCGGAATGGAGTCTTTTCAAGATGCTCTCAACATGATTGCAGAGGTTTTTGCTCGAGGTGTTTCAAACACCGCTGTGTTGGAGATTCGCCCAGATGATACTGAGGAAGACTTTTTCACCTTCGACACCCACGCTGTTGCCGATGCGAAGAAACAGCCTGTCATGTTTGAGCAGCTTGTGGCGAAGCTTGAACGTTTCTTTGAGTTTGTGAGCTCCCAAACTTTGGAGATCAATGGTCAAGAGATAGCCCTCAAAGACCACCTGACTTTTTTAATTTCCTCAGAATTCTCTAGAACGAATCGCCAAATGAATCGTCCGATCGACGAAACAGGAACAGATCACAACCCTTTCTCCAATAGTTTGATACTTGGAGGCAAAGGCTTGAAGAACGGTCATGTTTTTGGGGAGAGCGATTTGGACGCTTTAGACGGAGGCACATTTGCCGCAGTTTCTGGTGCGCACAGGCAGCTCGATCGCAACCTTCTGAAAGCCGTTGGCAAGCCCATGGATCTGACTACCGGACAGCTCCTTGGACTGAACCCAGACACAGTTGTGGCCGAGCACTATCTCAATGTGGGCAGCGTTCAGAACACTTTGATGGATATCTTTGGAGTTCCCGCAGACAAGCGAGTGAAATTGCCAGGCAACCAAGGTGGCGAGGCTCCATCTCTTGCCTTCCTGAAGAGCTGAAGGTCCCGGCGGAATTTGTAGATGTTGCTGATGTTCTAAGTTTACGAAAGGTTACCTGAGAATGAAGAAGACAATCACATTGGCTCTGGCATGCCTCACCCCGGCAATGGGATTTGTGGGTTGTGGGCTTTTTGAAAAAGATGAAAACAAGGCGCATGTTCTCGGAGATGAAAATGAGACCGATGCCGCCAATCCCGCTTGGATTGCTAAGGCGCATCGAAGACTTCTGTTCAACAGAAAGATCACTCCCTCCGAAATGGGCAAATACTCCGGAAAGACCAAAGGAGAGGTTGTGGACCTCCTCATGCAAGAAAAGGATTTCTTGCTGACCACCCTCGATTTTGGCAGTTCCTTTCTTGGGTCCGCCGGCCAGCTGACTGCTAACAACATGACGGTGAGCCTCAACGATGGAACGACCTTGCAGTATCCCATTCGCCTTCAGGTTCCAACGGCCATCGACGCTGCGCTCGAGGTTGCCAAGAATGGTGACTTCTACAAGCTGTTGAATCGTTACGCCACTGATTGGTCACTGCGGGTGGGTCCTCCTCAGCGTGATGCCGCAGCTTTGGCTCTGCGATTTGGGCAAGAAACCTTTGAACTCAGCGACGAGGAAATAGCAGGGTTGTCTGACAATGAGCTGAGGAGCCGGTTGGTTCAAGTTCTTATTGATGACCTTCTCGGCAGTCTTGAAAAGCTGAAAAGCGCAGACTCTTCAGAACTCACAACTGAGTACCTGAGTGAGTTTTGTGAGTCGAATTTTCGGGTCTTCGATCTGCCAAACATCTTGGGCCACCACAGCAACTCCGGAGTCTACGATGACTTGACCTTTGATGCAGTTGCCAAGGCTGGGTTTTCTCGAAACTTCTGCTTTGAGTTTGAGGGAAGGCCCGCAGAAGAGTTCCGCCAAGATGTGATTCAAATCTATCCTATTCTTGTGGAGGGCATCCAGAAGTTTGTTGAGGTGATCAACAATGCTCCACAGATTGGTGACAACCGTCATTTCTCAAACGTGGTCGTTCACCCTTCCGAATTCGGTGCTCAAGAAGAAAATTTTCAAGCTGATATCATGACGAACTTCTTCTTCACCAACACTAACTCCTCAACAAATGCCAATCGAGCACGAGCTGCCACAATTTTCAAGACATACTTTTGCGATGACATGAAGCCCATTCAGGTGATTCTCGATGACGGTCACTCTGGAGATGCACATGCCAGTGAGCCAAGTTGCCAGGCATGTCACTACCGCCTTGATCCCATGGCCGGCTTTTTTCGAGACTACGGTTACCTTGGTTTTAATTTTGTAAATTTAGATGCTAACCCCTCCTTTTTGGAAATGTTTGTTCGAGATCAGACCGGGCAAGAAGGCTCCCTGGAAGGGCTCCACGTGTTTGACGACAACACCGTGTTGAGCGGAAGTGAAGTTGCGGCCCACAAAGACCAGTGGAAGTTTGCCAATGGTTCTTGGAACGTTGGTTTTGTTCGGTCTGCAACAGACCTTTCGAAGAATGAATATGGCGAGTCTCTCGATGATCTTTTTGCAATTGTGAGAAACAGCCGAGAAGTGAAACGGTGCGTGACTCAGAGGTTGGTTGAGTTCTATATTGGCACCGGTCAGTCATATTCTGAGGCATGGATTCGTGGGCTCACCGACGTGATGGACACCACCGCTGCCGACTCTGCTAAAAATTACAAGCGGGCCGTGAGAAAGATTGTGTTGAGCAATGCCTTTGCTGAAGACGATCCGGTTCCCGGCATCTGCTACGATGGCACTTCCGGTGACAAGAACGCCCCTCCCTGCGAGATAGAGCATGTTCTGCGCGAAAACTGCTACCAGTGTCACTCAGCAACGGGTGCCTTGGGAGGCCTCGCTCTCGACACCTGGGGAGAGTTGGAAGATGGTAATTTCACGTTCAAACACGAGGTGGGTGGCTGTCAACAGACGAAACGGGAAACACTCACGAAGATCCGTGATGCCATCAACTCGCAAGACATGTCGAAGCGAATGCCGCTTCAAATGGAGATGAGCCCCGGTGACCTTGAAAAGCTGAATCTGTGGGTTGAGAGTGAGCTGTCTGAAATGTAGCTCGCTTTGTCAGGTTGATTTGAAAAAGCCAGTTCATGTTGTTGTGAACTGGCTTTTTTTGCTTATCAGAGCTTGTCACAAGCCAGAGAAAGGCTCCACTCGATCTTCACCGGGCTCACTTTCAACTTGAGGGTTTCAGGTCGCACAGGGAAGTCGCAGAAGAAATCTGTCACGTTGTTAGCGAATTCAGAGCGAGCCATTTGGCGCTCCAGGCGTTGGGCAGGATCGGTGAGGCCAGCAATGTTTTCCAAGCGGCGTGGCAGCTTGAAGGCAATTTTTGGAGTGCGTGAGTTCGGATCGGCGTCTGCCAAAATCATAGGCTCTGTGT
>JANQPW010000765.1 GCA_028285285.1 Silvanigrellales bacterium | reverse complement strand
GACCATTTTCCAATTCTTTTTCAGCACCCTGGCGAGGCTCTTCAAACAGGGTGCAACGGGTGCAGGAAGTCAGAAACAAAGCACAAACAAGTGCCAGTGCAACAGCCCGCATGAGCAGAAACCTCACTTTTTTCTGTGGCTTCTCGTTTCTCATTTCTGATTCACGTCAAGCCCCCAGAAAACACCTGACTCTTTCTTCACCCTCTCTGCAAACTCAGCGACAGGAACCCCCTCCAGCTGGGTGCCGTCCCAATAACGAGCCGCCACCTGTTGGGCCTCTTGTTCTTTTTGACCAATCACAAGCATGTAGGGAATCTTCTGCAACTGGGCCTGTCGGATCTTATAGCCCAGCTTCTCAGAACTGAAGTCCGTTTCCACCCGAACACCCTTGGCCCGCAGCTCCGAGCTCACGGAGTGAGCAAACTCAATTTGATCATCGGTCACGTTCAGCACGCGCACTTGCACAGGAGACAAGCCAAGCGGAAAGTGGCCCGCAGAATGCTCAATGAGAAGACCAATAAAGCGCTCCACCGATCCCAAAAGGGCCCGGTGGATCATCACCGGGGTCGCGGTGCTGTTGTCAGGAGTCACATACTCCGCTCCTAAAGAACGCGGCATTTGGAAATCGAGCTGAATGGTGGCGCATTGGTGAATTCGACCGATGGCATCTTTCACATTGATGTCGATTTTCGGGCCATAAAACGCCCCATCACCTTCGTTCAACTCAAAATCAATCCCTTCCTCTCTCAGAGCGTCTTCAAGAGCTTTTTCCGCACGATCCCAAAGATCATCTGCGCCAATGCGCTTTTCTGGCCGGGTGGAAAGATAAATTTTCAGGGTGTCGAAAGTGAGCTCCTTGTAGGCCTCCACCACAAGTTGCAAACAACCTCGCACTTCAGGAAGGATCTGCTCTTCTGTGCAAAAAATGTGGCCGTCGTCTTGGGTGAAACGCCTCACGCGGGTGAGACCATGCACTGTTCCACTCAGCTCATGGCGGTGAACCACCCCAAACTCGGCCAGCCTGAGTGGCAGCTCACGATAGCTGCGTTTTCCTGTCGCAAAAACCTTCACATGGGCCGGACAGCTCATGGGCTTCAGTGCATAGGGGGCATCGTCGACCTCAAACATGTACATATTTTCACGGTAGTTGTCGTAATGACCGCTCTTTTTCCACATCTCCACGTTCATCAGCTGCGGG
>JANQPW010000759.1 GCA_028285285.1 Silvanigrellales bacterium | reverse complement strand
CAGCCAGAAGCATCCCTTACCACTCTTGCCCATGGAGTATTTTTTGGGTCGGATCTTCCCGCGAAAGGTGCTCTATTTTGAGCAACAAAATCAAAAAATCGATTACAAACGGTGCGCGGGGGAGTTTGTTGAAGAACAGCTCCCCAATCAGGGGTTGTCGGCAAACACAGATGTTTTTTGGGGGCAGGGCGATGTGATTGAGCCAGGAAACCTTGCCGTTAAGCGTGACCTCAGCCGGGCGTTGATTCTCCCCGCCCTTGCTTACTTTGCTCGGTTTCTCAATCAAGAGGTTTCAGACGAAGGAAAGCAGTTCAATAGGTTGATGTACAGTTACAATGACCGTCCTCGACTCTACACTCCCTATGGTTTTCAACATTTCGGTGAGCCCATTGAAGTGGTCACAGGCACGAAGAAAACATCATGGCAGCCCCTCGTGGCCAACCCCTCCGACATCGCGGAGGGTTTCTCAAAAATGCTGAAGCGTTTTCTATCGGGAGACCAAAACCAGTTCGAGGCTGAAATGAAACATCTGGGCGATTGGATCGAAGCTTTGCAGCGCGGCGAGTCTGAGTCGAGGTTTCGCAGGTTCATGACTCCCTAAAAGGAGTTGCTGCCAGCAACGAAGAGAGAGACCGTTTTTGAGATTGCCTCTACTGAGCCATGGCTGCTGCGGGCACAAGGAGCAGCTGATCCCACCGGGCATACTCTTGAGCTTCCTGCTGGCCTTCAAAGGTCAGCACATCACCGGGCTGGAGCTCAACGGTTTGATCCCATCGGAACCAGTGGAACATCTCATCATTTCCAGAGAAGCGGTGTTCCGTGAGAGAGCCCAGTCGGCTATGGGAAATCTTCAGCAGAGCATTTCCATCATTCTCGTCGAAGTAACGAATGGAAAGGAAGTAGAAACCGGGTTCACCTTCATGAGTGTACTGAGCCATGCCCGATGCGCGTCGCGCTGGCCGCAGCGATGCCACACGGTTGCCTCCCGCCCCGAAAAAACGTTCTCCGCGATACCCTGTGAGATTGAGATCTTCGGCTTCTCGACGAATGGTGAGCCCGGCCAGAGCAGGGTCAGCCACCATTTCTGGTGGAGGATCGTTCGGAGGTGGTTGTGTGGGTGTTGCTGGAAGCAGTGAATTTAAAAAGGCTCGCAACGCTTTGCCTTCTTCTGTTTCTAAGAAGGCATTCTGATACAGGGGCATAGGGTTGGTGCTTGTTTCCATGCTGCGGATCATCGATTGCGCAGAAGTTCTCACATGAGCTTCGTCTGAAAACACCATGTGGCAGTTCACACAGTGTGTGTGCACCAACTGCATGCCCGGAGAGAGGTTGCTGATGTCCATCGCCGGTGGCAACACGGAGGGATCAGCGCCTGGTGGAGGAAGTTGCTCCCCTGGCGGGAGGTTGAGGACACCGGCGAGGCTCGGATCGAGTTCTCCCAGGGCCTCAATCAAGCCATCGTTGGGTCCTCCGCCTGCCGAGGCAGCCTGAGCGTTGCTCCCGTTGTTCCGCTCTCTGTTCACCACTGCCGCAGACCCTGAATTGCTCTGAGCTGAAGCCGCTTCGGCGGGGTTGAGACTCCCGCTGGAGTGACCTCCGTCAGCACCGGAGCTCCCCTGTTGGGCGCCATCTGGCTTCAGAGAGCCAAGACTGGTGCTGCTTTCGCCGCAGGCAGTGAGCTGGCTGAAGCAACAGATCAAAAGGGTGCACAAGCCTGATGAAAGCCCATGCGAACGTTGAGTTGTGAGACAGCTTCTCAAAATTTTCAAGGGATTGCCCTCCGACCCAACGGATCGGAACTTGTGCCCGTGAATCTGAGTGAATCTTCTGGAAATGAATGAACGAGATGAAATAAAAAGGGAAAAGCGGCTGGGCCTCCCTTTGCTCTCCTATAAGGGGGCGGCCGGGAGCTGATCGTCTCCAACCCCCTGGTCGAGCTTTCGATCCATTTCGAACTTGGGATCGGCCTGCCTGTCCACTTTCTCTTTTGAGATGCCGCGGGGCCATTCGCTGCTGTATCTTTGAAAGCCGCTTGGCACCTTGTGTGCAAAGTCGCGAATGGCCTGGGCTGCCTCTCCTAAGGTGCTCACCTGGTTCACGATGTCGCGCAGGCCTTTTGAGCCAGGAAACCCTTTGATGTACCACAAGAGATGTTTGCGCATGAGCAGGGCTCCCACTTTTGTGTCTCCATAGTGAGCAAGGTGATACTCAAGGTGGCGCAACACAGCTTCTTCCCACTCTTCTATGGTCGGCTCCCGGGCACTGCCCTCCAAGATCTGTCGAAAGATCCAGGGGTTTCCGAGAGCCCCTCGGCTCACCATAACGGCATCGGCGCCACTCAGTTCCATGTGACGCGTCACGTCTTGAGGGCCAAACACGTCGCCGTTGCTCACGCAGGCGATCTGCTTGTTTTGGCGCCTGGCCGCGGCAAAGCCTTGTGAGATGCCCTGGAGATCAACTGGGGTTGCGTAGTTTTCCGAACGGGTGCGCCCATGAATGCTGATTTGGTCGCAACCTGCAGCGGCGATGATCTCTGAAATTTCCGAAACATTTACCGTGTCGCGGGTGTAACCCAAACGGATCTTTGCCGAAAAGGCTCGATCGGTGATGCTCCGACAGGCTTTGAGGGTGTTTTCCACTCTCTGGGGATCCTTCAAAATGGCGCTGCCACACCCCGAGGAAACGATCTTTTTCACTGGGCAGCCCATGTTGATATCGATGGTGTCAAAGCCCTCGCCATGGAGAATGCGGCAGGCCTGTTCCACAACCTCCACCGTGTGGCCCGTGACCTGAACCCCCAACACGCTTTCAGAGGGGTGCCGGCGAAACATATCAAATGTTTTTTTGCTGCCA
>JANQPW010000737.1 GCA_028285285.1 Silvanigrellales bacterium | reverse complement strand
AATGGAATCAGAAAGTTTTGGAGCTCCTTGCGGCCGGACGCCTCGAAGACGTTTCCCAG
Source organism: Silvanigrellales bacterium (assembly GCA_028285285.1). Classification (GTDB taxonomy): domain Bacteria; phylum Bdellovibrionota_B; class Oligoflexia; order Silvanigrellales; family Silvanigrellaceae; genus JANQPW01. The sequence continues at coordinate 4,207 of JANQPW010000737.1, read as the reverse complement.
CTTGCGCGACAATTGGCCAAAGAAGCCCATTTTGAAATGCGGGGTAAGGCCATTTGGTGGCTTTCAGCTGTGATGGGTCAAGGAAACAACTTCTCTGGGCAGGTGCTGAGCTACCAACCCTTGCTGGGAACAGGTGGAGCTGTGGTTCACCTCACTCCCACCCCCGGTCCGAGCAGCTATGGCTCCCAAGAATTCGACGAAGATGATGTCGAGTTCTTTCGCGGTGATCGCAGTGTTCTGAGCGGTTCCACCGAAGAGCCATCAGTTCCAAACTCATCCACCGCTGCGCCCTCGCCGGCAGTTTCAGTCTCATCGAACGCAATCTTGAGTGAAGAAGCACCCAACCCCGTGGGAGCTTATCCCCACGCTCGGTGGGAAGGAGACTTTTTGTTTCTTTCAGGAATCGGGCCACGGCACCCTTCCAGCGGAGAGGTCGTGGGTGGGCCCATTTGTGACCCCCACGGCAACCCTGTTTCCTACAGCATTGAGGAGCAGACTGAGGCTGTGATTGCCAACGCCAGGTCCATTCTCAAATCTGCAGGTGCCTCACTAGACGACGTGGTCGATGTCACCTGCTACCTCATTGACATGGAGCGCGACTTCAAAGGCTTCAATACCGTTTATGCGCAGCACTTTGAACGGGTGCAAGCCACCCGCACCACCCTTGCCGTTTCAGCACTGCCCACGCCCATTGCGGTGGAGTTCAAAATCGTGGCCCGACGCAGTCGGGAACCAATGACCGGTGCTCGGAAAGCAGACTCATGAACCTCTCGCAACAGGGGCCCGCAACCAATGCGGCTGGCCTCATCGAAATTTCTCCGCGGCTACACGAGAGCATTGCTGTTTGGCCCGGAGACGAGCCCTTACGCCGCCGGGTGAGCTGCGACATGCAGCAGGGTGATCACCTCACACTCAGTTCGCTTCACGCAACAGTGCACTTGGGAGCCCATGCCGACGCACCCAATCACTATGCACGCGATGGCGAGGGTATTGGTGCTTGCCCCCTGGAGCCCTATTGGGGAACGTGCCAGGTGATCAGCCCCGTGCGGGATCTGCCTGCGGGCAGCCGCATTCTTCCCGAGCATTTCAACCCACTGAAAGAGCTGGTGAGAGCACCGCGGGTGCTGGTGCGCACCCTGAGTTACCCCAACCCTGATCACTTCAATCACGATTTTTCAGCCCTCTCGCCGGAACTGATCTTTGCCTTAGCTGCACTCGACGTTTGCCTGGTGGGCATTGACACCCCTTCCGTGGATCTTTGCGACGACAAAGTGCTGCACACTCATAATGCGCTGGCCGAAACGCGAATGGCCGTGTTGGAAGGCTTAGTGCTCCAACACGTCAGCGACGGCTGCTACCATTTGGCAGCTCTTCCTCTGCGCTTAGAGGGCTTTGACGCCTCCCCCGTGAGAGCCGTGCTCCAAACACTGCCCTCTTCTCTTCAACAGCCCCAGGCGACCCCCTGTGGCAACGAAAAGGAAACAACATGAGCTTTGAAATCAACCTGCAAGGAAAAACAGCACTGGTCTGTGGGGCCTCCCAAGGCATCGGGCGCGCCACTGCGCTCACGTGCGCCGCCGCAGGCGCACGAGTTGTGGCCCTCGCGCGCAACACGCAAGCACTTGAAGACCTCCTCAAAGAGCTTGAGCACACTTCGAAAACTGTCTCCACAAAGAACGGCTCTGATTCCGCTCCGCCTGCTCATCGGGTGGTGGCGGCCGACCTGTCCCAGCCCGAAAACCTCGTTGCAAACCTTGCTGCGGTTTGTGCGGGGAACACGCCCGAACAGCTGGCCGTTGACATTCTCATCAACAACTCCGGGGGCCCAGCGGCTGGGCCCGTGAGCCAGGCCACGCCGCAGGCTCTGAAAGCCGCCTTTGAGAACCACGTGGTCTCAGCTTCCACGCTGGCCCAGGCCGTGCTGCCCCACATGCAGAAGCAAGGCTATGGGCGCATCATCAACATTTTGTCGACTTCTGTGAAAGCTCCTATTCCAGGTCTCGGCGTGTCCAACACCACTCGCGCGGCCATGGCCAACTGGGCCAAGACCTTGTCATTGGAGGTAGCGGCCGATGGCATCACGGTGAACAACGTTCTGCCCGGCTACATCGAAACACAACGCCTCATGAGTTTGGTCGAGGGTGCCGCCACGCGATCCCAACAGAGCACCGAGGCGGTGGTTCAGCAGTGGAAAGACAAGGTTCCCGCAAAGCGCTTTGGTCAGCCTCGAGAAATGGCTGAGGTGATCACCTTCTTGGCCAGCCCAGCGGCAAGTTACGTGAACGGCGTGTCCCTTCCCGTCGATGGCGGAAGAACCGGCTGTCATTGAAGCCATCCCAAAATTCTCTCTCATTGCCACAAGGGGTTGAATCAAATGCCGAAAGAATTGCACAAAAACAGCAGCACAAACGGAGCTCCTCCAGCTGTGGTGGCTTCAGGAACACCACCCGGTGCCGAAGAGATCTATCCCAACAGCCCTTTTGGAGAAGCATGTGCCAACATTCCGAGTGGGAGAGATGTGGAGTGGCAGCCGCTGGTGGACTACCGGCGCAACGGCGTGAGTGAAACCACCATTCACGGGGCCGTGGCCTGGGTGCACGGCAAAGAAGTGCTCCATTCGTGTGGGGGCAACGTGCTCTGCTATGGCCGCTCAATGATGAAACCGCTCATGGTGCGTGTGTTTGCCCAAGAGCTTGCCGAAACCACCACTTCAGAGCAGAAGGCCATTGCCGTGGCCAGTCACAATGGCACAGCAGAGCATGTGGCAGCCGCTCAATCTCTGCTGCACGAAAATGAGTGGAGTCTGATGCAAACGCCATTGGATCTGCCCCTTGTGCAGTTTGGCAGGCAAGTCCGCCGGCCCCGTCGGTGGTACAACAATTCTTCTGGGCAACATGCGGCTATTCTCAAAGGTTGCCTCGCCAAAGGGTGGCGGCGCGTGGGCTACACACTGCCCGAACACCCCTTTTTCCAAGCCTACCTCAAAGAAGTGCGGCGCTTCTTGGGTGAAAGCTGGAAACCGCTGCGCATTGCCCGCGATGGAGATGGCTTTCCCACTGTGTCCACCACCGTAACAGAGCTGGCGCGTTGTTACGCAGGCCTCACCCAAACGCGTGGGGAAGACTGGCTTTGGGAATCTATGTGTGCTCACCCCGACCTTGTTGGAGGGTTCAACCGCCTCGACACCACCGTGATCAAAAGCTGCAACGGTCGCGTCATCGCCAAAGAAGGAGCCGATGGTTTGTTGGGCTTGGGGATCGATCACCCTGACTTTCCCCAGGGGCTCGGCGTGGTGATCAAGATTGCCCACGGATGGAACCCACAGGCCACTTGGTACCTGGCCCGCGGGATCCTCGGGGTTTTGGGCTTCCAGCTCCGCAACCCCTACCCGCTTTACCGCCAGAAGGCTTTTTTGGTGCCTCACATCGTGCCGGAAAACCTCCGAGAGTCGTTAGCCCAGATCCCCACCTGGGATAGCTTTGATCCCAATCGGGAGCTTTACCCAACGATCTGAAAACAGAGCTATCGACGCGTGATCAGTCGAGGCGGTTGAAGATCACCTGGGCGCCGCCCAACGCATCGGGAATCACAAAGAAGTCACCCACGTCAGACTTGAGGAAACAAGCCTCTGACTCCGAGATCTCTGGTTTCAGTTTCGCAAGCAACGGAGAGTGTGAGGGCGGCAAAGAGCCCAAAAGCCAAGGTCTTTTTCATGTTCGAGTCCTCTTGGGGGTTTCAGGTGAAAAATTCACTCAAGAGGAAATGCAAATCTTTGGCCAATGAGACCTCGTCACCAGAGCAGCGTCCTCACTTTTGTGAGGGTGCAAACCCATCAAAGGATTTGAAGTTTTCCCGCAACCACTTCTGGAAGCGACTCATGGCCAGGGTGCTCAAGTTGGCCTGACCAGCCGCAAAGGCCTGCTGGTCGTGATCGTCGTCTTTCTTGTCTTTCACAAAGATCTGTGTGGAGCCCGCTGCATCTCGACTGAGGCGCAGATCAATCAAGTACGTGCCTGGGGTTAGCCCGATTTCAATCTTGGCCTGAAGGCTGTCTTGGTCGTCATCGTTTTCCCGCAGGAACTCAAGTTTCCCCTCTTCTAAAACGCGGTAAAGGGTCAAAATGGTGTCGGTGTCGCCCTTGGTGCGGATGACCACGTCACGGGTTTTGAGGTGAGGTGCGGGAGCTCCCAACTCAAATTCAATCAAA
>JANQPW010000694.1 GCA_028285285.1 Silvanigrellales bacterium | reverse complement strand
CGACTTGTGTCAGCTGCGTTGGGCTTTGCGTTTGGCATGGTGTGGCACCGCCTCATGCTCAAATGGTCTGACCTGCCCCTCTCACACTTTCTCACACTGGGAATTGTGATGTTTGTCTATGGTCTCACCGAACTCATGGGCGGCAAGGGGGTTTTGTCGGCCCTGGCCTTTGGCCTCGCCTTCCGCAACGCCGGCACGCTGTTTTCGCGGCTCCATGTGTACCGCGATCGCATCCGCAAGCGCATTCCCATTCCAGAGGCCATCACCCGCATTGACCCTGATATTCATCGCCTCACGGCCGACCTCTCTTTTTTGGTGCGCACGTTCTTTTTTGTTTACCTAGGCCTTATTCTCGACCTCCAGAACCTCTCCTTTGAGATTTTGGGCATCATTGTGGGAATTTCTGTGATCATTGTTGGCGCCCGGTGGCTCAATGCCTTCCTGAACAAGTCTTCTTCAGCGACCTCAGACAAACCTGATGTGACCGTGAGCCTCGTGATGGTGCCGCGCGGTCTTGCTAACGCTGTGATTGGCATCATTGCTTTCCGTACCTTAGAGCGACTCGGCGTGGCCCAAGACCAGTTCGATGAACTTCTGCCCATTATTTCTGGAACCATTCTTTTTTCTAACCTGTTCATGGCTCCCCTTATTCTCGTTTCTCAACGCCGCGAACGAGAAAAAGCCCTCGCAGAAGCTGAACCACCAAAGGTGGAAAAGTCTAGCAGCCCTGAAAAGTGATATTTGCGCCGCTCGCCGCAATTCGCTACCTTAAAGGCTGGGACAAAATTTGAAATTCTGCACCAGGAGGAAAACACAGTCATCCGGCAATGGCTGCGTTGGGTGGCCAAGGTCGTGAGAAAGCAGTGCAATCTATGCACCTCAATCACGCTGGAATGGGAGCAGAACCATGTATCTGACCAGTCTCTATCTCACCCTCAACCTTGACACGGAGGTCTCTCCTTTCGATCGTGACCGGGTGCTGCGCTCGCTGTTGCACCGCCTGAAACAGGCTTTTGGTAACCGAATCACCCAGAGGGCCGATGACGATCACGCGCTGGTCATTGCCTTCTTCGAAGACAAACTTGAACGGATAGACCTCAGATGCGAAGATATTGTGTCACATCTGGAGTCGGCTGGTGAAGCCCGCATCCAGTCTGTGCAGCGACAAACATTTGCTTGGTTTGAAGGGGAGTTTCGCGAGTTGGAGCACGAGCGAGATTATGAAGATCTTTCTGGCAGTGGCACCGGATCTTCCCTGAGCTTCGCTGCCGCGCGCGCACAAACTGTGGTGTATGCGCATGAAGATGAAGACGATGGCCCAGAATTGATCCGCAGACCGAGCCGCAGGCAGCTCCGAATTCCCGTGAGAAAGTGAGGCAAACTTGAAACCCGTGAAAACCCACTCGAGCCAACCCTTGGCTCCGCGTCTGCAGCACCGACGGTCTGCAGGAGGCCGCTGGCGACTCCTCCTTCTCCTGGTTGTGCTTCTGATTTCCCCCGCTCCGAGCAACGGGCTGCTTTCCCATGGGGAAAAAGTCTTTCCACAAGGCCATCACGTTGTCGGCAGCCCCTCGGGCTCGGTGGCTTGGGCGCGCGAAAGCCGCAATTCCGCTCAAAAGAAAGCTGAAAGTGGGGACGGCCTCTTCCCACAGGGCAAAGGCACTTATCTCAAGTGCAAAGACATCCGCCGACGCATTCGGGAATTCCTGCGGGTTCACTACTCCTTCACCTCTTTCACAACAGAGCTGTCGGGACGCACCTTTGATATGTTTTTCAGGTTGATGGATCCCGGAAAAATGTACTACTTGGCCAGCGACATCAAGGCCATGGAAAAGCACCGCCTTGCCCTCCCTAAAGAGATCACACGTGGAGAGTGCCACTTCATCTACACGGCCTACAATCTTATGTCTCGGCGCATGAAGGAGTCTCATGCATTGGCGGCAAAACTGCTCAAAAAGCCCTTTGACTTTAACAAAGATGAAA
>JANQPW010000673.1 GCA_028285285.1 Silvanigrellales bacterium | reverse complement strand
GGCCCGCACGAACTGCCGTGATGGATTCGCCCGATGAGAGGGGCAGATCAGTTGTGCCCACGTCGAAGCCAAATTTCTCAGCAAACGACGTCACAGTCTCTTTGGTGCTGTTCCAGTCGCTCACGACCTGCGCGTTTCGGAAATCACCCGTGCCGCTCAAGTCGACGTGGAGGTCGTGGCTAGCGGCATCCTGGCCCGGAATCATAATGACCCAGATGGGGTCGTTGGTTGTGCCATTTTTGTTGATGTCGGCTTTGTCGCGAGCCGTTGCAAAAGCTTCTTCAGAAACAACACCCAGCCGCGCACCTGAATTGGTTGAAGTGAGAATGTTTCTGAGCTCGGCATTCACCAAAATAGTTTTGTTTTCCAGGCTGTTGAAGGAATCCCCAGCGGGACGAGTTCCCAGCCCAATTGGGGCAGTGAGGTAGTCAGCGGTGAGTTTCAATACTTCTGAGGGATCGACTCCGTCTGGAATGTCCCCTTCCGCAGGAATCGTTACCTCAAACCGAGCCAGCGGGCTGAAGTACGCTGTTCCTTCTCCCGTGAACTCTTTCATGTAGACAATTCGGGACTCACCGTTGGCATCATTGAATGAGGGGTGGTTGAGTGTGATGCCTGTGTCTGTAACACCAACGACAACAGAGGAGCCTGTTGGTTCAACGCCGATTTCGGCTGCAACCTGCTGGGTGAATTCCTCAACACCGATGCGCGTGAGACCGCTGAAGCCGGCTGTGTCGAGACGGCCATCGGCCAGTTTGTTTTCAAGGCTCTTGGAAAGCTCGGGGAGCTTAGACTGCTCCAACACAACGGGGTTGAGCACAACACCCGCGGGAAGCTCGCCAACCCGAGAGAGTGCGTCAAAGTCAGAAACCCTGAGCCATGCCGAGAAGTACCCCACGTCGGGTCGCAGAGACACACCTGTGAGCTTTGCCTCAGACTGGATGGTTTTCACTGACGCAGAAAGCGTAGCTCCGAGCAAAGACGTTCTGTCGTTTTCTGAGAGGCGACGCGCCGCAGCCTCTTCTAAGAGAGTGCGGAAGGATGCCTCGGTGACAGCCCCAGCAACATGCACGAAGACTTCGCCACCAATAACTTGGCTGGCCACGAGTTCACCGCCGGGGAGTCTGTACTCTCCGTTTCCTTGGGGGCTCGGGAAGGCTCCAGCCGGAATGACCAATCCACCCTTTGCTTGCTGCGGAAGCCTTTCCGACTCTGCCGTTGGGTTTGGGTTCTGAGCCTTGTTCTGAGGCCCCGAGCACGCTACGGCAACAGCGGCCAGAGAGAGCGGAAGCAGACGCACAAGAGTCTGAGATTTGCGAAAAGTCATGAAAATCCCCCTAGGTATAGAGCAAGGCTCAGTACCGCCAAGGCTTTGGAGCTGACGGGCGAGTCTGGCTTGGTCATTTTGTCTGACGAGCCAGTTGTAAAGGCTCCCTGGAGGGCGATCAAGATGAATTCTGGCTGAACGGCCAGTAAGTAAACATGATCAGTGTGTACTAATGTGTAACGGTCTGATTATTAAAAATTTTTGTAGATTTTTATTACCGTGATAGAAAGGGTCGCTACCCAGTTTTTTGGGTATTCACTGCAGATCAACCGCATCTTGGCCCCGGCTGCGTTGAGCATAGGAGCGAATGCGCTCGGCTACTTCCGCGTCTGGGGCCCCCTGGGAAAGGGCGGTTTCTGCTTGCGACGCATAGGCATTCGACTCCGCAATGAGGCGGTCGCTTTCTTGTTTCACAAGCAGAGTCACTTTGTTGACCACCGCTGGGTCGAGGGTTGGCGGTGGCCGCACCGTGAGGAGCTTTTCTGCGGTCGACTCGGAGAGTTTTGCTGCTTCGTAGTAACCAACAGAACACCACTCGAGCCCAGGCACCTCACAAGGTGCGATCAGGTTTTTCTTTGTTTCGTTGTAAACTTTGATGAGCGATTGCACGGCCGCATAGAGATTTGACTCTCGCATGGGGTCGACCTCGGCAATCTTTGAAGCCTCGAGCCGACCCATGTTGAATCTTGTGCGAGCCTGGAGGGTGAGTGACTCTTTGTCGGTCACAGAGATCGATAGCAGTTTTTTGCTGGCTGCCCGAGCTTCGATGTCCATGCTCTGGCGCAGGAAGATTTCTACCATATGATAGCGGGCCCAAACCTCTGTGCTTCGGTCGCTGGCAAGCTTTATCACTCGGTCGTACGACGCTAAACCTTCCTGAGCCGATCCGTACTTGTGCTGCATTGAGGCAATTTCCTTTGCCACTCTCACCTTCTCTGTTTTGTTGGTCACAGCGTTCATGTGCTTCTCGTAGCTCGCGATGGAGTCTGAGAATCTTCCGAGGCTCTTGTGAAGTTCTGCAGCACGGTACCAGGCGCTGCGATCGATGCCTTCTGTGCGGTAGCGGTTTCCAAAGCTGGAGTAGTGTCTTGCGGAGCGAAGCAATTGCCCAATCGACTTCGACTGTTCTGCTGCTGCCCAAAGGGTTTCTTTCGCTAGTGGTGATTTTGGATAGAACTCCAAGAGGCGTTCCATTTGCTTGATGCTGCTGTCAACCTGTCTTGCAGCGGTATAGTTACGTGAGGCGAGATGAAGCGCCATGTCTGCTTTTTTGCTTTTGGGAAATTCTTTTTGAAAGGCGACAAATTTGTTGGCTGCTTCGGCGTTCTTGTTTTGTTGGGCCAGGAATTTAGCCTGTTCAAAGACAGCAAACTCGAGGATTGCATTGAGATTGGCGAACCTCTTCGTTGAAGGGCGAATGGACCATTTTTTGAGGCTGCGGGCCAGCCTCTCGGTGAACACGTAGTCGTTTTGAGAAAGAGCGTCGTCGAGTAAGTAGGCTGCTGCTGAAGGTGCAAGTGGTGATCTTGGGTTGCTCTTTAAAGTTGTCATGAACGACTGATTGCCTTCTTTGCGACCCTTGACCTGCATGGTCATGTAGGCAACCTGAAACATGGCTCTTTCTTTTTCTGTTCCACTAACAAGAGGAATGATCGCCTGATTGACTGCGATGTAGTCGAGAGAAAGTTTGCGGCCTCCATTGAGGCTTGGATTTTTGCTGAATTTTGGCACTTGCGTGATGCCAATCAGCTTCTCTTTGGCACGTGCTGAAAACCTCAGTGCTGCTAGTTTTGTTTTTGGTGTTTTTGCCTCTCTGGCAACCACATCGGCTCGCTTTGAGACCTGGCCGTGTTGGTTGACGGTAGACAAGGCTTCAAGCGATCGCAGCTTCCATTTGTCATCTGAGGCGTAAAGGGGAATGCTGCGAGAAAAGGAGTCGTGTAATCTCACAAACTGTTCAACATTCGCCGGTGTTGGCTTCTTTGTTACTGTTGACCAACTGAGATTTTGTGTTTTGAGCACTCGAGAAAACACTTCTTGGGTCTTCATTTTGTTAGACTCTCGGGAAAGTCGCTTCCACCGGTCTTCAATGAGGGGAAGCTTGCGGGCGCTAATCGCGATGTCGAGGGTGCGAAGTGCAACTCGAGAACGCGCTTCACGAGAGGTGCCATTGATATTGAACAGGGAATCGTAGACTCCAATGGCAGTTTCGGGAGAACGGGGAATATTGTTGAGCGCAGCCTGTTCAATGTAGAACTGAACGTGCTCCCTCATGCCGATGCCTTGAAAAAAGTCGACCACGCCAGAGTCGGGACGTCGGGGCTTGGAGCTGACGGCAAGGTGAAGAATGCGTGCAGAGGCACGTTTTGTGATCGGGCCAGAGTCTCCTCCGGGGCGCTTGATCCCCAAGCCTTCGCGGGCAGCCTGCTGGAACAGCCGCATGGATCGGGCTTTGTTTTTCTTCACAAGTGATTCAGCCGCAAGCAGCTTGAGAGAAGACATGCTGTGAGCATCGATATTGAGTTCAAGGGCACTGTCGAGGCTTCCATAGTTCTGTCTTGTCTTGCCAGACGCAGTGAGAGCTGCCCCGAGGGCTTTGATACGATTTGCTTCAGCAGAGCCACTTGTTTTCTTTGCAAAGGCCACAGCTGTTTTAAAAACAGAGTCGTCTCCAATGCGCATTCGCGAAATGATTTCTGAAATACGCCATTTTCTTCCGTAGGGTGACTGCGGGTAGGCCTTCAGGAGTTTTTGCGAGTAAGAAATCACATGGCGGCGTGCCACTTTGATGAAGTGGTCAATGTCAGGGTAGCGTTTGTCGGTGAGCCCTAAACCTCTAATGTTTTCTAAGTAAAGGGCGTGCTGGTGGTGAAGGCTAAGAACTCTCACTCCAAGCTGCATCGCCTCTCTGGATTTGCCTTGCATTGACTGAAAGTCTTGTTCCATTGCGCGAAGCTGGGTCATCCGCGTTTCTACTTGAGAGGCATCAAACGACATGACTTGCACAACATCCTGATCTCTACCAATGAAGTCGGTGAGGAAGTTGAGCTGCGGAACCCGTGGTTCGGCAAACAAGGGTCGAAGAGTGCTTCCTGGGTTTGCAGACGCGACTTCAACAAACGGTGGTGGATACTGAAGGACTATGCTGGAAGAAAGCGCCAGGTTCAAAATGAAAAGCTTCAGCCACACAATAGTTACCTCAACTTCTGTTTCTCAAAAAGAGAAAAGTACTCGCAACTGATGATTCGGTGTGGTTATCGGATGGAATGATGAGAGGTTAAGCACCGCTCCTGTTCTGTTCTTCAATTTTGTTCAGAAGGTTCTGAAAAGACATCATGTCTGGCCGAAAGGAACTTTGGAATTCAAGTGGGTTGCGGCTAACGGGGTGTCGCACACCCAAAAACACTGCGTGAAGAAGTTGACGCTGCACAGATTTCCGGATCCAAGCGGCGGCTTGTGGAAAACGTGAGGAAAACGACTTTGGCTGACTTCCGTAGAGGGGATCTCCGACGATCGGGTGGCCTAAACTCTCCAAATGAACTCTAATCTGGTGGGTACGGCCTGTTTCAAGGGTGCACTGCACCAAGGAAACCGTGCCAGCAAGGTGACTGCTGATGACATCAATGTGAGTGCAGGCTCGCTTTCCTTCTCCAAGGGGTCGAGTTGCAAATTTCACGCGCTGTGTTGGGTGCCGTCCAAATCCCGTTTCAACGGTTTGAGAGCAAGGCGTTCCATAAACAAATGCCTGATAGAGACGTTTTTGTTCGTGTTTCGAGAAGCTTTCACTCAGTTCTCGCAGGGCAACGGATGTTTTGGCCACCACCATCACGCCAGAGGTGTCTTTGTCGAGTCTGTGCACGATTCCAGCCCGATTTGGAGAGGCCAGAGACGGAACTTGGTGGCCGAGGTGATGAACAATCGCATTCACAAGGGTTCCATTGGGAACCCCAGCGCCAGGGTGAACGACGAGCCCTGGGCACTTATCGATCACGAGAATGTGCTCGTCTTCAAAAAGGACATCTAACGGAATGTCTTCCGCTTTGGGCGGCATTCGTGGTTCAAGAAGGGGCTTGAGGTCAACCGTGACCCTATCACCAGCTCGGAGCCGCAGGGAAGGCTTTGCTGCACAACGGTCGAGTTGCACACATCGGTTGCGAATGAGTTGTGCCGCTGAAGATCGGCTGGCTATTTCTGATATTTCGTTCGAGATCCAGCAATCAAGTCGCTCACCTTCAGCTGCTGCTGGAACAAAGCAGTCTTTCCAGGCTGTTGGCGAAGGTTCTGTTTCCACTGTCAATTCCTGTTCTCCCAGCTGTGCAACAGGGAGAACCGTCATCTGCCCCGTTTGATGGCTTGATAGCGTGCGATGTAGCGGTTGACAAGCTCAACATTCCGCAGCCCAAAGTACCGCAAATAGGAGTCAATAAACCCGCGAAAATAGACGGTTGCTGGCATTTCTTGGTAGTTGTCTGCTTCGAGGTTTTGGAGGTGACGGATGTTCACTTTGGTGCGAGCTGAAACCTCCCCGAGGGAGACGCTGTGACATTCACGGATCGCAATGAGGAGGCTGCCATCTGCGGTTTTGTTGGGGCCCAGAGTGGCAACCAAAGCTGCTACCCGCTCGGCTACCTGACGATTTTGTGAGTGAGCGGCCTGCACCCCCACGATTTCTTTTTCCCCATCTCCAATAAGCGATTTTCTCATTCGAGGCCGCAGCAGTGATTGGTTTTCTGGGGTGAGCACAACCTGCTCGACAACTTCATCTTCTTCTTCGAGATCGGGGTCGAGAGAGTCGGCTTCAGAGTCAGAGATCTCTGACATTTCAACAAGCACATCGAGCTCTTGTCTGGGCCGGAGGGAGGGCTGAGGAATGGCCTCCTCATCTTCACACTCCTGCCAGTTGTTGGCGTGGCTAGCAGAAGCGCCTGTTCTTTTTGGCATTTCTATCACGTTGGGCTGTTGCTCCAGTCTCAAGTTTCCCCAGTTGAGTCCGGGTATGAGATGGGCGGGAATCACTTCGTCGTGGGCTGCACCTGGATCTCGCGAGTTGTTCTGAAGAACATCATAAGCCCAAACAATAAGCCCTAGCTGGCCTCGGTCATTTTCATGTTGTTCGATCTGTCGACAGTAAGCCTCTTCAATTTGATCTGGAGAAGCCGATTCACTCACTCCTAGAACCTCGGCAGGGGATTTACTTTCCAGTTCGGCTGCAGGCATATTTGTCTCCCAATCCGATTTCTGTGTGGCCCGCCGTTTTCTTTTGTGTGGCAACCGTTTCTTTTTCATGATCCCACTTGAGAGTGGTTCCTGTTTTGTGGTCCTTCCAGCAGGTCCTTCTGGATTGACTCAGAGAGACTCGTGAGATCTCTTGCTGAGATCGATTTTGGTCTGTCGAGGCAAACAGGTTTTCTGTTTCGAACTGATTTCCACGCTTCATCGTCATAGTGTGAGACACCCAAAAAGGTCGCTGAAAATCCAAAGTAACGCTCACTGATCTTTGCCATGGAGTGACCAATGTCATTGTCGCTTTTGGTGCGAACTTGGTTCATCGCAATTCCAATCTTTGTTAGGCGAATCAATTGGATGATCCGATTGCCAACAGCTGGGTTTTTTGTGGCAAACGACTCCAATTGTGAAAAGGGAGGAGAGGAGTTTTTTGGGTCTCCCAGAGAGTTGAGGAGGTCTTGGCAGGCTTCTTCCTCCCTGAGTGCTTTGATGATGCTCTGGAGTTTGCGGAACATGACAGACTTCAGGAAAACGTATGCATTTTCAATACTTGTTGGCTCTGGTACCACGACGAGCAGACCAGCATGGGAGAAAATGAAGAAATCGAGGGTGTTGACGTGAGTTCCAGCGCCGAGGTCAAGAATGACGTAGTCTGACTGGATCTGCTGGAGCTTGCTAATGAGCCGAACTTTTTGACCGCTTTGAGGGCGAATTTGCTGCCAAAATTCTTGGCCACCGCCGTAAAGCTTCAAGCCTTTTACTCGAGTTTCAACGGCAATGCTCTCAATGTTGTCGACTTGTGAATTGACGAAGTCGAAGATACCGATTTTTGGGCTGGGAACCCCTAGGCACGTGTGAAGGTTGGCTGCGCCCAGATCAAGGTCAACGAGCGCAACCGAGTGACCCTGCTTGGCAAGACAAATGGCAACATTTGTCGAAACAAATGATTTTCCGATTCCGCCCTTCCCGCCTCCAATGGAGAGAATCTGAGGTGTGGGCGAGCGGGAGCCCGATCCCGACTTTCTGCCACCCGTTGAAGAGGAAGATCTCCCACCTTTGTTACTACCCCGAGAGCGGCCGCTGGTCGAGGCCATTTCGTATCCCGTGTTAGAAGGAGGGCCGAAGTTTGGAGAAACCGGCTCGGCTGAGCCCAGTGAAGAGGGTTCGTTCCTGGTGTGATATTCTTCCCCAATCGACTGGAGGGCACTTTGGTTGAGCTCGATGCGCGCGCCTCCTTTTGATTTTCGCAAGACCCCCCGAGAAATAGAACTAAACATGGGTTCTCCAGGCGAATATTTGTTCCGATCTGTGCTTTGCGCGTCTTTGCATGAGTGCAGAATAGCAAAAGTTGGGGCTAAAATTGTTTCGATCTGAGGCAAAAGCTGGAAATTTTGACGCTATTTGCTCATTTGGCCTTCGGGTCGAACTCTAAGCCCACTATACTGAAGATTCGGGAGGCACGTTGTGCCTTGAGGCATCCCTCAATAAGGAAACAAGTGTGACCAAATATATTGAGCTATCGGCAGATCAGCGTTTTCTCATTGTAGACGAGGGTCAAACTGTGCGTGACTCTCTTTCGATGGCATTGAAAAATATGGGTCTCAAAAAGATCTTCAGCGCGTCTGATGCAGGAATGGCGATGAGGTGTCTCACCGAAGAGCGTGTTGATTTTATGATCTGTGATCGAAATCTCCGTGGTGTCACGGGAATGGAGCTCTTGCGCGAGATTCGGGAGTCTCCAGAAATTGAGCGTATCCCCTTCGTTATGATGGCTGGAGAGATCTCAAAGGAAGACGTCATTTTGGCTTCAGAGTTTGGGATCGACGGCTATCTGGGTAAACCCTTCGTGCTCAAGGAAGTATCCGCAAAACTCACACAGGCCATGCAGAAGTATACTGACCCGAACAATCCAGAGAGATATTTTGAAGAGGCTCGTTTGTCTTTTCTTAAGGGAGACTGTGACCGCGCCATTCAAATTTATAAAGTCG
>JANQPW010000162.1 GCA_028285285.1 Silvanigrellales bacterium | reverse complement strand
ACACATGCAGGGGCTTTGGTCCCCCGCTGACAAAGAAAAAGGCAAAGCAAAGCCACATGGCCCACACCAAGTCACAATGCTTCAGCGTTCGCCTGGCCGTATGGGCAAACGCCTTGGCAAAACGACCGGGTGGATTCACAGGGCCGGCCTCAAGCGCCACCATGTCAAACAGATCACCGGTGCCGAGTATGTGAAGATCGATGACGCAGGCTTTCGTATCAATGTTGCAAACAATGGCACAAAGGACTCAAAAGATTCAAGATCTGAGCAACCTTTGGTTTCAAAAAACACTTGATGTAGATACCATCATCGTCTGCGCCGGCCAGCTTTCAAATAGAGACCTCTTCACGCAACTTAAAGAAACGAAAACTGAAGGAAATTTGCCCTGGAATCTGCACCTCATAAGCGGCGCCAAAGAAGCCGGTGAGCTCGACGCAAAAAAGGCCATAAAGAGTGCTTTTGAGCTTGCGCTCACTCTTTAGTGCTCAATTTCTGCCGGCTGATTCCGAAAACCCCTACAACTTATGAAGAATTTTCAGCGAGCAGCCTTGGTGCAGTCAATACTATTTTTCACATTTTTCACGTTTTTTGCCATTGCTTGTATCAAAAGGCCGGGATCAATCGCTCAATCATCTCTCTCTGCTTGGGAAACAAGCGATGATTTTGTCGATTTTCTCGAAGAAACAACACCTGGGCTGCCGCGAAGGATATTGGTCACTTTTCGAAACAGAGGAGCATTTGCGATCGACATCGATCACTCTTGGACCAAGCGAGACCGACGCAAACAATGGCAAAGATACTATCGATTCATACAGCGTCTATTTGCCCGAATCCTCCCAGCTCGTGATGCTGGTTCCTAACGGCGCTTCGTTTGTGCTCGATCTCTCTGACTACGGAACAAGCGCAAGGAGGTGGTTTGTTGCAGAACCTCAAGAAATCGGGTGGATCGCCGCAAGGTTTAGCAGTTACTCACATCTGTTCGGAACAGCTCGAACTCGCGAAGCAATCGATCAGGCTCTTGTCGACTTTCCAAATGATGAGCATGCCTTTGACAAAGACAGCTTTGTCAACGTGCGTTCTAGCCCGCTAGACCGGGTCACTTGGAAGGTCGTATTGCAAGCACTCAAGGAATCGGCAACCCGCGAAATTTCTCACAAACTCACGAAATTTACAGAAATCTACGAAAACCCCAAAAGTATCGTTGAAGAATGGCAAAAGGAAATTGCCTACGAAAGAAACGTTCAGAGTGCCCGTTACGGACATTCAGCACAACATCCGGATCGTGAAAATCACCGAATCGCACTTGGTCATCGCCTATGGTGGAAAAAGGCGTGACATCTATGTGAGACTTCCTCCCACCACTTTCTCGGACTTTTTGTCACCCACGCATCTGTTGAATGAAGAGTTGGAGTCCATTCCAGGGATTCAGCTGTTTCCCTTTGAGTGATTCATGACATCATTTGATCTGTGTTTGGGGGAGGCTTCTCAAGAGGAGGTCCACGGCTTGCCTGGCGTGGTCGTAGTTTTCTGCAAGGCAATGTTCCGTCACTTGGGGCGAGCAAAGT
>JANQPW010000160.1 GCA_028285285.1 Silvanigrellales bacterium | reverse complement strand
TCTTGGTTCGCAGGCTTTGGCAATGGGGGCAATTCATGCAAGCGTTCCTCCTCTTTGAGAAGGGGTCACTTTGCCTGCGGGAGACGAACAAACAACGGGTGTTCAGAAACTGTGCAGTCAGAAGCGTCATTTGTTCAGAAGGAGAACAGATGACTCCTGTTTTGAGGTGAAAATGAGAGCACCAGTTTTTATCGTTTCCCAGCCAGAGTGGATCTCGCAGACCAGTCGAAAATCTGATCACCGTTGGCGTCTTTGGCGAGGCCCATAAGTGTTCGCACACTCATCACCAGGTGTTTTGCGGCAGGGAGGAACACAAATGCCAAGACAAAGAGAATCAGTGCTGCGATCCCAGAAATGGGAAGACTCTCTGCAGCAATTCCCGTGCCCACAAGGCAGCTCAATCCAACGCCTATAAGGAAGAGCCCTGGTACTGTGCGCCGCATGGCCACTTTTAGTCTCTTTTCTCCGGAGACCTTAATCTTGTAAACACTCTTGCCGTTGTTCACAACTTCATACACGTATCGAAGTTGGTACTGTTCTCGTTTCACGCGTTGTCCGTGGTAGAGCACGTTTTTCTTCCAGATTCCCCTTTCCCATGAACCGCCGAGCGACTCTAGCACACCCATCCCTTCCCTTTTTGAGTCTTTGAAGAAGCCGCGGTAGGTCCAACCTTTTTTGGGGTTCACGAGCTGGCCTTGACCCTCCATAGCTCCCTGGTTCCAAGTGCCACTGTAGGTCTCGCCAGTGGAAAACAGCATGGATCCCATCCCGTGTCGAAGATCGGCATGCCAGTTTCCTTGATATTCATCGCCGCGTTTATATTTGAAGGTTCCCATTCCGTGACGGAGGCCATCAACAAAGTTGCCGCGGTAGGTTCCACTCTTGTCTTTAAGTTGCCCCATACCCTGCAGCCGACCATTGAGAAATTTTCCTTTGAGCTCCCGTCCGCCCGCGGCTTTGAGCAGGCCGTCACCAAATTCCTTGTCTTTTTCATAGTACCCAGTGTAGATGTTGCCATCGGGGTAGTCGGTTGTTCCTTTGCCGTGTCGAAGTCCGTTCGACCAGCTCCCAATGTATTTGC
>JANQPW010000608.1 GCA_028285285.1 Silvanigrellales bacterium | reverse complement strand
GCCCCGCTAAGCTCCACAAAAAAAGCAAAGGCGCAAACCGGACCACTCGATCTCTTGAGTAGTGGAGAGTGGAAGCTTGTTGCAGCAGTACTTGGAGTGATCGCGCTGCTTGCGCTGGCTGCCCTGCAATATCTCAAGGGCAGACGCAACCCCGATGGCACAATTGTGCATCCGGAAAAGGCCTTGCAGTTGATCTCAACGCTTCCCATTGGGCAAAAGCGCCAGGTTCTTCTGCTGAAGATTCGCGACACAGAAATTGCAGTGGCTTCTACCGAGAGTGGAGTTTCCTTGCTCACAGAAGTCTCCACTGGGCAGCTAAAGACAAATGGACCCAAAAAGCAAACAGAGTTTGCAAAGCTTCCTTCTGAGCGACGCATTCCGACCCCAGCAACCGCAAACAAGCCGCTGGCGAGAATTGCCGCTGCCGATGGGGTTGCTGAATCAAAGTCTGAGATTCTCAAAAGGGCCCTGGAAACGATTGAACAAAAGCGTGTGAAAAAGCCCGAGAGCAGGCCAACTCCGACCCAGACACCAACTGAAAAAACGAAAGAGAGTCAATCCACAGCCAAATCAACACCGCCTCCACCCTCTCTTTCTGTGGGTGGCAAAGGTGCGGGCCCAAGTCCAAGTCTGAGAAAGTTTCTCACAAAGGGGTATGGCCAAGAAGGCCAGACACAGAGAAACAAAACTGCTGCTAAAAGTGCCCAGGATCGACCTACTGCAAACGACGCACAACGAGATACAAAAACACAGTCTGACAATGTTGCACAGCTCATTCGCGAGAAACTCAAACAAATGAAAACCATTAACTGAGCAGGATCAATCTCCACATGACTTCGGCTCCATCCAATTTCTTTCGGTTTTCACGAGATAGGGTCTGCTCTTTCGGAAGAGCGAGCTTCTCCGTATTGCTCACCTTCTTGGCGCTGTACGGACAAACCTTCACGCAAACGGCCCACGCTCAAGATGAGCCGACAGCAGAGGTTGATCTTCCACCATCTTCGCTCAATCAAACGACCACAGACCCTGATAACTCCCAGAAGGTTCGTGAAGCCATGATTCCCACTGGGAATAGCGCCAATCCAGAAGAAGGCTCAAGGCGAGCTCCTCTCTTCAGCTTGTCCATTAACGACACCGATGATCCAGATGATCTCGTTCCTGCGCTGCGCGTTGTTGCTCTCATCACCTTATTGACCTTTGCCCCAGCCATTTTGCTCCTTATGAGCTCATTCACACGCATTCTGATTGTTTTATCTTTCCTCAGACAAGCTCTAGGTGCACCAACAATGCCTCCAAACCAGGTGTTGATTGGGCTGTCTCTCTTCATGAGTTATTTCGTGATGGCACCCACCATGGACGTTATCTACGACACCGCTGTCAAACCCTACATGGAAAAGCAAATCACCGCCGAGGAGGCTGCTACGCAAGCAGGGCTTCCTCTGAAAAAGTTCATGCTTCGTCAGACACGACCCGACGATCTGA
>JANQPW010000606.1 GCA_028285285.1 Silvanigrellales bacterium | reverse complement strand
AGGCAGGAGCTCTGCCTTTGGCACTTCCGGCGAGCACGGCGCTCACAACCGGGCTTTTTGCTGAAGCGGCTCGTGCCCAGTCTTCAAAGAAGGGTGGCTCCGGGAGCGCCATTCCTCCTCCCCAGGCCAGTGACGTTGCCCAGGGAGCCCCTCAGCTCACAAAGGCGTTCACCGCAGTGCCCATGACAAAAACGGACTCGGTGGATGTGCCAAAAGGCTTCGAGCAAAAAGTGCTGATCAAAATGGGTGATCGCATCAACAAGAAGGGCGACACCTTCGGCGATTGCTGCGATTACACTGCTTATTTGCCAGGCAAGAAGAAAGATCAGGCATTTTTGTGGGTTAATCATGAGTACGTGCACATAGGTATGCTCTATGAGGGTCCAAAGGCGGGCGACAAAAAAACAAAAAAGCAGGTGGACTATGAGCGCTCCTTGGTGGGGGGCAGCTTTTTGGAGCTCTCTTTGAAGGGTGGTGAAGTGAGCGTGGTGGCTGATTCCGAGCTCGCATTTCGGCTCGATGGCACCACTCCCATTCCCCTTGTGGGGCCGGCCGGGGGTGACACGGCCATTGGCACCATGGGCAACTGCTCGGGTGGCGTGACCCCTTGGGGCACGATTCTCACCGCAGAGGAGAATGTTGACGCTTATTACAACAGGGAATCTCGGGGCTTTTATGGTTGGTCATTGCACCACAAAATGAACCCCGAACATTATGGCTACATTGTGGAAGTTGATCCTGAAACAAAGTCTGCTCGAAAGCTCACCTCGCTGGGTCGCTTTGCGCACGAAGGGGCCCTCGTGCACCGCGCTGCGTCGGGGCAGCTTGTGACTTACATGGGCGATGACGCACGGTTTGAGTGCCTCTACAAATTTGTTTCAAAAGGGAAGGTGACCGGAGATCCCAAAAAAGACAAAGACCTGCTTTTGGAAGGGAAGCTGTATGTCGCCAATTTGAAAAAGGCGCGCTGGGAGTTGTTGAGCCCAGAGAACGAAAAGCTGAAAGCGGATTCGTCTGGAGCTTTCAAAACTCAGCGGGACATCTGTGTGAAAACCCGGGAGGCCGCTCATGCGGCGGGTGGAACCCCCCTCAACCGGCCTGAGGGCATCACCATTGATCCTGCTACCGGCGCGGTGCTGATTGCCCTCACCAACAACTCCAAAACCGGAGATTTTCATGGCAGCATTTTGGCCATTCATGAAAAGGGTGGAGATCACACGAGCGAGGAGTTTGTGAGCGACACAGCCCTCACTTGTGGACCTAAGGCAGGTCTGTCGTGTCCCGACAATGTGATCATGGGTCCTGGGGGATATCTTTGGGTGGGAATGGACATCAGCTCTACGTCGATGGGTGAGGGGGTGTACAAAGCCTTCCCCCGCAATGCTCTGCACAGAATCGAGGCAGATGCTGAAGGAAATCTTTACGCACGGCGGTTCATGTTGACTCCCTTTGGTGCTGAGGTCACAGGGCCGAGCTTTTCAAACGACGGAAAGATGCTTTTTGTTTCTATTCAACACCCCGGCGAGGGTTCGTATTTGAATGGAAGACCCCTTTCAAGCCGTTGGCCCACCCAAAAAGACACAGCACACTCCGCTGTTGTGGTTGTCACCGCCCAATCAGGTCGCTTCGGATAGGCATAGGCTCTGAACGAAAAAATGATTTCAAAGGTTGAGCCAGAGCTTCTTTTCGTCCACTGGGGTGGCCTCGGGCAGAATATCGTTGTCAATCCGAATGATCGTTCGCGTTTGGGGTGCTGTCAGTTTCAGAGCCTGCGCTTGGAACTTCTTGAAAAGAGTTTCAAATGAGCCGTCTTTGATCGCTGTGCGCAGCCCTTTTTCAATCAGAGACGCAAGGCTTGAGTTTGCCTTGTTCGTGAAAAAGTAGATAGGAGAGCGGTAGGCGATCAGCAAAGAAGGTTCCACGATAAACCCCTTTGAGCGAAAAACCTCTGCTTCCGCAAAAGCTTCGTTGATGCCGCGGGAATAGCAGCTGAAACGTTTGCGCTCGAGCATTTTGAAAAGACCCAGATAAGTGCTTCCTGTGAACACCTTGAATCCGGCGTTTTTCAAGATTGTTGTGTCGGGCCAGTCATGTCCAGAACCAAGTATAAGGCCGCGTTCGCTGAAGTCTTCAACCGACTGCACTCCTTTGAAGCGTGGGGCATTCTCCTTGCGAATGAGGCAAACCCGGTAGCCGAGCATTCCCTTCAAAAGGGGGATGCGGATGGGCAAGAGCTCCGCTTCGCGCTCCTTATTTGTGACCGTCCAGATCACATCGATTTCGACCCCCCGTTTGAGAAAGTCAATGTTGCGAGATTGGACGGTGTTTTGTTCGGTGGGGACTATTTTGAGCTTGTTTTGCTGATGAGCTGCTTTGCGCAACGCAAGGGCCAGCATCTCGCGAAAGTACATGGGGCGCACATCTTCCGCGCTCTCTGGGGCCTGAACACGAACGAGAGTTTCGTCGGCGGCCGCTGCTGTCAAAGAGATGAGAGAAGAAAACAGGACTCCAAGGCCTCTTCCGGCCGCAATTTGTCCGGTTCTGAAAGCGTTCCTCAAGGCCGTGCCCTTCTGGCGGACTCAGATGCC
>JANQPW010000604.1 GCA_028285285.1 Silvanigrellales bacterium | reverse complement strand
GAGATCCCTGATAGCGATCATAGAGCTTCGTGATGAGGCGGACCAGAGTAGACTTGCCACTTCCGGTGCGTCCCACAATGGCCAAGCTCTCTCCAGCTTTCAACTGAAAACTGACATCATCCAAAATCAGCGGAGAGTCTTCTTCATCACCATAGCGATAACTGAGCCCACGAGCCTCAAGAGCTCCCCGTGCCACCTCAATGTCCTCTCCGCCTTCAATCCGATCCTTCTCGTCTAGTATTCCAAAGATCCGTTCAATGGCTGTGAAGACACCCTGGAGCATCGCAATCTTGTTCCCCAGCATTTTCAACGGTTCAAAAAGCTGAAACATGTACTGCACAAAGGCTACCAAAGTACCAGCCGTGAGCATTTTATCGTCTTGAAAAAAGACGAGCGCTCCGTACAGCGCAGCGCCAATGCATATGGCCGAGATACCATCCAGAAAACTGAAAAGGTTGGCGTCGTGCACAACTTCACGCATTTGACTGGCTCTGTTTTGTTCGTTGAGATCATCAAATCGCTTTGCGGATGCTTCCTCCGCGGAAATGTGCTTGATTGTAACGTTATTGTAGAGCACCTCTTGGGCAAAGGCGTTCATGCGAGAGCTGTGCTTCCGGCTCACCATCATTGCCGTTCGCAGACGGGTCGAAAACCAATTGACCACAAAGGCGCCCAGGGCAATGACAACCACCGAGATCACACCAAAATGCAGGCCGAGATAAAACATGCCTCCAATAATTCCGAGCAACTTGGCCAAATCAGCCACACTGGTCAAAATACCCTGATTGAGCGACTGGGCCAGATTCTCAAAATCACCCGTAGCTCGGGTGACCAATGCTCCGCTCATGTTTTTGTCGTGAAACCGAAGCGGTAAATTCAAGACATGGTTGATGAGCCGAGCGCGGAGGCGCGTGGCCATTCCCTGCACAGCATAGCCAGAGAGGAATGATTGAGCGGTCTGCGAAAGGTAGTTCAGGAGCACCACGCCCAAGTACAAAGCAGCACCTGAAGCAATGATCTCGGTGTCTTTTCCCACAACCCCTTCATCGATCACACGCTTAAGAACAACCGCTGGCAAAGAGCTTGACAGCGCAATAAGGGGAACCAAAGCAGCCGAAACCAAGACCCACTTTTTGTCGTGTTCAAAAAAGGGCCAAAGCCGTTTCAGCTGAACAGCCTCAGAAAAAAGGCTCTTCTTTTGAAAGTCTCGGTCTTCGACGGCTTCTGTGCTCATAAAGCACTCTCCCTCTGAAAGGCCTGGTAGTCTGTGAAACTACCCTCAAATGCAATCCTTCCAGAATCAAGGTGGATCATGCGATCGCAACGGCGTAACGTCGATTCACGATGAGACGAAATCACAAACGGCAGATTGAGCTGAAAAAAGGTGTCCAACAAACGGCTCTCCGTGCGAGTGTCGACAGCGGAAAGCACATCATCAAAAAGAAAAACTTCACCTGGCCGCAACAACATCCGAGCTATGGTGAGACGCTGCTTCTGGCCGCCAGAGAGACGCACTCCCCGCTCGCCAATTTCCGTTTGCAGACCGTCAGGGAACTCTTGAATGTCTTTCCAAATCTCTGCTCTTTCACAGGCCTCTCGAACGGTATCGATCGATGGTTGCGGTTCAATTCCAAAGGTGAGGTTCATAAAAATGCTCTCAGAAAACAAATGAATGCTTTGACCTAAATGCCTCACCCGCTGCCGAAGCTCCCTCACAGACCACTCACAAACATCTCGACCCTCAACAAAAATGGTTCCAGGTGGTGGCTCATACACTCGCGTCAGCAATGCAAAAAGAGTCGACTTCCCCGCCCCCACAGGACCACAAAGCCCCAGACGCTCACCGGAGCGGAGCTGAAAGCTCACATTGTCGAGAGCTCTCTCTTCAGGACGACTCTCATAGGAGTAAGTTAAGCTGCGAACCTCAATGCAGGGAACACCCTCACGAGTGGAGCTATCAGGTGGAGGAGCGACAATAGCGCCCTGCTCTCCTCGGCTAGGGTGTGAAGCCGGCACCTCTGAAGCCCACGGCTCGCCCAGCTCAAACTCTTCTTTGGGGGCCTCCTCCACGGTGCGGAGGCGGTCGAGAGCCGTTCGAGCCCGCTGCATAATGGAAACCAAAATTCCCACCGCAGCGAGCGGCCAAGACAGCAAGCCAACATACACATTGAACGTGAGTATGTCTCCCACCGTCAGCACACCTTCCAAAACTCTATTGCCTCCCACGAAAAGAACGATGACTTCTGAAAGACCCGAAAAAAAGATCATGAGCGGAAAGGTCACGGTTCTCACAAAAAGAAGCTTCACACTCACCTTGAACTGCTTTTGATTCTCTTTTTCAACGCGCTTCTCAAAGGCGTTGTGGGCCAAATGGGTCTGCACAGTCTGCACATTCACAAATGCTTCGGTGACCCTATTTGTGAGAACACCCATCACATCTTGCTGCTCTCGGGAAAACCGAGACATAAAGGGCATTCCCAGGTAAGTCACAATCAACATCAACGAAACTGGTGTGAGAGCGGCAAGTGTTAGCAACACGTCGGTTTTCAACATCAAGCTCAATGCAAAAGACACCATGAAGACGATGTTCAGCAGTTGAAGCAGGCCAAACCCACAAACCAGGCGGAGGTGAACCACATCGTTGGACATTCTCGAAATGAGATCACCCATACCACTCTGAACCAGGTAAGACTGGCGAAGGCGCAGAAAGAGTCGCACCATCCATGACCGAGTGTCTGCGGCGACCTTCTGCCCTGGCCAAAAGATCAAAATGCGAGACAAAGTGCGACAGAAGATGAGCAGGAGTCCCAATGCCATCACCCAAAGGGTAACGTTTACCATTTCAGAACGCTGGGCCTGTTCCGTAAGCTGGTTCACAACCTGTTTGCTGAGCTGAGGTATCCAAAGTGAAATCCAGGTTGTTGCCGCTAGAGAAACCACGCCAGCGAGGTA
>JANQPW010000591.1 GCA_028285285.1 Silvanigrellales bacterium | reverse complement strand
TGAGAAAATACGCCCAGAAGAGGAAGGGCTTTGAACCCCAAGACTCCAAACCCTTTCCTCCCTTGCAGGAACATCTGCTGCGCCGCGCCCTCAAACTGGTGAAGCCAGGGGGGCGGGTCCTTTACAGCACCTGCACTCTCAACCCCCTAGAAAACGAAGGGGTTGTTTCTCGGGTTTTGGAAGATGGAACCGCTCGTGTTGTGGACTTCCACTTGCCGGGATTCACACTCCACGCTGGCATTGACACTTGGAAGAAGCACACGTTTCACGCCAATTGTGCTCTCAGCAAAAGGGTCTATCCCCATTCCCAAAACACGGGTGGTTTCTTTTTGGCCTTGCTCGAGCGAAACGACTCCTTGAAACCAAACACAGCCCCTGGTCAAGCCGAGTGGTCGGGAACACGCCGCCGACACAATTTCCAACAGTGTGATTCCAAACTTCCCCTCCAGCACAAACTCAACTCCTTTCCGTGCTCTGAAGCACTCCGGCACTGTGACCTTTGGCGCCGGGGCTCAGGAGACAAAATCTGGGCTTGCAAAAAGCCGCCCCTTCCCACAGACGACCTGAGATTGGAGGCTCTGGGCTTTCCCGTCTTGCGGGAAATGGCAGACGGTCGCATCAGGCCACAGATGGGCCTTGTGAGAGATTGTCACTCCGTTGAACCACCTGGCATGATACCGCTCCTGAATGAAGAACAATGGAACGCCACTCTCTCCAACGAAACCTTCACCTTGAGCCCGTCTCAAAGAAAGAGAGTTGAAAAGAACAAAGCAGTGTTCCCTCTTCTCAGCTTCCAGGGTTTTCCTGTCGCCTATGGCATCTTAGGCAAGAATGGGCAGGTGAACCCCCAGCTCTCCAAGGCCGATCGAGCGCTTCTTGAGAACTCACGCTGGCCTAGCTTCTAGGGAGTGAGGGGTTGGCGTGGGGTCAACCCGATATCTCTCACTCTCTCAGCAGAATCGTTGTTGTTCATCGACCAGTACTTCATCCGCTTTGACTTCACAAAAACCGCTGTTTCGTCAACACCAGTGCCTCCGGTAGCGATCCACTTGAGCACGCGATACGGGCTGCGATCTTCAACCCAAAACTCATAGCGCCTTCCCGACTCGGTGGTCACAGTCTTCTTTCGCGCCCGAAAACTCGCAGAATGCGCTTTCACGGAACTGAGCTCAGAAGACACTTCAAATGTGGCCTCTTCAAACTGAGGTTTAAAGTGCCTCAAGCGCCCATCGATCAGCCGGCTGTACAGCGGAGCCTTCAGCGATTGACCAGGAGAAAGTGAAGGTGCAGAAAGGCCTCGAGCCCACAAGAGAAGTGTGTCGGCAAACACTGAGTTTTTTGGATAGTCTTCCCGAGCTGATCGATCGGCTTCCCCATCAAAATAGGAATGGGATTCGCTCTGAAGCCATGAGTCGTGTGGCAGAATCTGGTGGTAGACATGCCCACACCACTCTTGGGAAGAAAAGGAAATTTTAAGGGGCGAACCCGCGGGGTGACCCAAAAACTCCTTTGTGGCGATGAAGCTGCTGAGCATTGTGTTGTAGTCGTAGACTCCCGTGGGAAAGTCTTTCATGAGGTTGAGTTTCATGACCGGAACTTTATCGGACTCCTTGCCCTTGCCCGCATCGGCCTTGACCCGCTGAGAGGCCGAAAAATCTTCCGTCACAAAGATAGCAACCGCCGTACCTTCCCTCTTTTCGCCGTATCGGCCCACCGTGAGGTGGTAACTCGAAAGCTCAGCAAAACCATCGTACCAGTGGTCACCATAGGCCTTGTCATAGCTTTGCCCCTTGAACTCGGTTGCGAGACCCGTTCCGAAAGGATGAATCAACGCAAACGTCAGCAACAAAACCCAGAAACTTTGAGAAACACACAAACGTAAATGCAAACAACCCATCCGCATCAGACCACCTCCTCAGATATGGCACCAAATGCGGCTGAAGTGTGTCAATCGGCATCACGCATGAGGTACTCAAAATTGTGTGTACCATTGACCGGGTCGGTCATCCAGTAACCATTGACCACGGCAGCCAGCTCTTGACGACACTCCCGAGAACCAGACGAATCTGTGTGGTCAAACACAATTTCATAGGCCTTTGATTCGAAGGCACTACCGCTCCACTCCAGATCTGCCCAAATGACATCTTGATAGTTCTCTTCGCCAGTGCGCCGATCGGTGCAAACGTTCATAAAAACGCCCGAAGCCCACTCATCCCCACTGAAAGACGGGTTTGAAAGAGTGACGACAACATCTTTTGAAAGGAAGCTCCGCGACTCTCCTGGAATGAGACGCTTACCTCGCAAATACGAAACTTGTAGCTCACTCACGGCACCAAAAAAGGGCGCACTGCGGAACTCGACGTGTTTGGGCTCACTCTCAAAAACTTCTGTGACATCTCTCTCACCTTGCTGTGCAAAAGCCTGAGGCAAGAGAGCACCCATCAGGGCCACGGTCAGCGCAGCTCGGCACGCAACGGCCCAGTGCGAGGCCTGGTTTCTGAGTTCATTTCTTTGAATCGTTTTCATTCTTCTTCCTCCCTCTGCTTTGTCTCCAAGACACAACTGCAGGCTACCGCAACCAAAAAAATTGCACGAGCGTGGAAGACCAATACACAATTAGTTGTGTTACCAGACGAAGGTCCCCACCCACAAAAAGGAAAATCAGCACGTAAATGTGGTTATGGGTGAGTCACTCTTCAGATGCGGCAGGAAGCGCAGAGTCAATCTCTTCTTCGGGTTCATCAAAAACCCCTTCACGGGGCACATCAATGGCCCCATCATGGGATCTGTCGTGCTTTGTTTGACCTTCCATGGGCTCACACGAGTCTGTTGAAGCCTCAAAATATTCTCCTTCAAGACACGATTCGTCGCTCAAAGGATCTTTCTCATCTTCAATTTCTTCAATACTTTTGTTGGCAGTGGTGTCTGAGGTCGTGCAAGCCCAAAGGGCAAAAAGAAGGGAGCTTCCCACGAGAACGCCGTTGAACCTAAGTCTCAACATCATCAATCAACTCCATGTTCGTGCCTGACCCTTTCGGTCGGGGCAACTCCGCCCATGATAGCGAAGTTCCGCACGCTGTCAGATATCCGTCAAAATAACAAATGTGAAAAAAGAGGTCCAAAAGCCTTGACAGATTATTTTGATATAAGATTCTAAAATAATTTTATTTTTATCTAAAAATACATAAATTGACAAATTCTATCAAACCAAGGACTTTACAAGACAAAGAGCCGTTTATCATAGTAGGGTAGGCGTGTGCGGCTTCGAGTGCGCCCTTGAGACCTTATGAATTGGAGGAACCTTTAATGTCCTGGGTTAAGAGATTCGGTCTGTTTGTGCTGACCAACTTACTGATCATGATTCCCATTGCGATCATCAGTTATTTCTTTGTTGGGCCCACACAATCAGGCGGTCAGCTCAACTATGAAAACCTGCTGATTTGGGCTGCACTTTGGGGCTTTGGAGGAGCGTTCATTTCTCTGGCACTCTCGCGCTGGATGGCAAAGAAAATGATGGGTGTTCGGGTGATCGACCCCGTCAACTCACAGGGCAGTGACCGTGAATTGCTTGAGCGGGTCCACGCCCTTGCTGCACGGGCCAATCTTCCCATGCCCGAGGTGGGAATTTACGAAAGCCCAGAGGTCAATGCCTTTGCAACAGGACCCAGTAAAAAGCGCTCTCTCGTAGCGGTTTCTCGCGGTTTGCTGCAGCGCATGGATTCTCGCTCTGTGGAGGGAGTGCTCGCCCACGAGGTCGCTCACATTGCCAACGGCGACATGGTGACCCTCACTTTGGTGCAAGGCCTTGTGAACACCTTTGTGTTGTTCTTTGCGCGCATTGCTGGCTTCTTTGCAGGGCAGGCAGTTGACGAAGACAAACGCGTACTCGTTGAATTTGGAGTTTACATTGCGGCACAAATCGCCTTTGGGATCTTGGGAAGCATTGTCGTGGCGTGGTTTTCACGAGCACGAGAGTTTCGAGCCGACTCTGGCGGAGCTCGGCTGGCTGGACGAGAAAAAATGGTGGCTGCGCTTGAATCGCTTCGCTCGAACATGGGCATGATCGACAACGATAGCTCCCAGGAACCTGTAGCCGCTTTTAAAATCTCAAACACACCCTCTCGGTTGTCGATGCTCTTCAGCACCCACCCACCGCTTGATGAGCGCATCCAAGCTTTGATGAAGCAGCCGATCTCCTAATTCCTCAACGAGAGTTGTCGACTCTCCTCGGAGATCCCCCAGTTGAGAGGAGCAGAGTGATCAACTTCAGCCATCACAACCTGTGGCTTCTCACGTGCCTCGCACTCTGCTCCTGCAAAAATTCCTCTCAACTGGGCCGCTCAGTGTCTCTGACCGAAGGAGCTCGTTCGAACTCTTCTGCCAATGAGTTTCTCACCACTTGCCCCCCTCAGGCTCGCGAGGCGAGCTTCTGCTTCACGAGCCAAGATGGCCTTGCAGTGTTGCCGGTCTTCACAAAGGCGACCAACTCCAGCTCAGACTCCACCTCCACGAAAACAGACAAACCCGCGCTGATTGTCGTGAATGGTGGCCCGGGCTCCGACTCAAGCGCTTACCGGGAGATGGCTTTCTTTAAAGGCCTTGGAGATCGCTTTGCTGTCTACTTTTACGATCAAAGAGAAACAGGAGCGTCAGACTTTGAAGGAGATCGAAGCACGCTGAGTCATTCTGAGAA
Source organism: Silvanigrellales bacterium (assembly GCA_028285285.1). Taxonomy (GTDB): domain Bacteria; phylum Bdellovibrionota_B; class Oligoflexia; order Silvanigrellales; family Silvanigrellaceae; genus JANQPW01. The sequence goes on along the minus strand of JANQPW010000591.1, from coordinate 199 downwards.
CGTGATGGATCTGGAACGCCTGAGACGGGTTTTGGAAGATCGACATGCTCGGGTGTTTGCTCTCGGCCATTCCTACGGTGCCTTTGTGGTCCAAACTCATGCCGTGAGGCACCCTGGGAAATTCAAAAAAATCTCGTTGGTCAATGGAATTCCTCAGGTGAAGGTCATAGTGCTGCAGGTGCCCGCTGCCCTCGAGGTT
>JANQPW010000573.1 GCA_028285285.1 Silvanigrellales bacterium | reverse complement strand
GTTGTTTTCTTCGCAGCAGGTGAGGCTTTGGATGCTTTCTTCGCCTTGGCTGCGGTCAAAGAAGTGACTTTGGAAGGCTTCTTTGATTTGCTTCCGTTTTTTGCAGCGTTTGTCTTTGCTGGTGCTTTTGGTTTGGCACTTGTTGGAGAGTTGGTGGCCTTCGATTTGGCCTTTTTGGTTGTGGTTGACGCTGACTTTGATGAACTCTTGGCCTCGGCCGCCTTTCGAGAAGGTGCTTTCTTTTCTTCTTTTTCGAGTGCCGTTTTTCGAGAAGTGGCCGTTTTTTTCCCGGATTTTGTGGCCACTTGGGGCTTTGCTGAGGCTTCCATTTCTTCAGACGCTTCTGCCGCACTTGGCTCGGCTTCTGCGGTCTCAATGGCTTCCTCGTCGTTGTCTCGGGGAAGTCCACCAATCACGCCGGTGCGTTTGTTTTCACCGAGGAGCACGGACTCAAAAAGTTTCTTTGAGAGGATGAGGTTGTCGGAGCGCACCCCAATCAAGGCATCACCATCGGGGAGCTTGGTGATCCAAATGCTCTTGCCTTTGATGGCCTGCCCCTCTTGGGATCTATCGGAAATGTTTTTTCGAGTCGATCGTTTGAGAGCTGAAAGCGTTGGCTTTTTCGATGTCTCTTTAGATTTCTTACCTCGCTTCTCTTCCGATTCCCCCCAAAGCCAGTAGCCCACGTTGTCTTCACCAGTTTGGATGTTTTCAAAGGAGGGAAGAAAGATCGTGAGAGACTTCTCGATATTGAGATTGCCACGGGAGTCGAACTTGATAGGGCTTTTCTGTTCCATCTGTTTGTTCATCAGACGAAACTTAAAACCACCTACGGAACAGTCTTCCACCATCACGGGTAAACAGACTTTCTCCGTGGCTGGTCCGCTTTCTTCATCAGTGGCCGCCTTGGCCTTGCGCTTTGCTCCTTTGAGTTGCACGCCAAATTCGGCAATCCCAGGAATCATGCAGTCCACGCGGCGTTGGGTACGGTAGCTCCCCTCAACAAAGCGTTGGGCAATGGAAACAACCAATTCAGCGTTCACAGGTTTGGCGAGCCATGAAAGGCAGTCGTCGTAGGCACTGCAATGCTTTTCGATAGCCTCTTGCACGTCGGGGTTGTCAAACGCGGTGATCAAAACAGGAACCGGAAAAAGCTTTTTTATGCGTGCAGCTGTGTAGGCACCATTTTTGTCGGGAAGGTGGAAGTCGATCACAAAGGCATCGATGTGTTCTTCTCGTTTGGCGGCCTCAATGGCTTCAGAACTGTTGCGGGCCACAATGACTTGAACACCTGGAAAGTGATCCTTAAACACCTCACTCGTCATCACAAGGCTTGCTTTGGAAGCGTCGGCAATGAGGATCTTCTTCATAGAATGTCCTTTTCTTTTTCTTTGAATGCCTCAGAAATCACAAAGGTCATTCTTCCGGAGTTTCGCCTTCGCCATCTTCTTCGGTGCTCACGTCGTCTTCCGAAGTTGGATCTTCTTCTTCAGTTGCGCCAGCATCTGTTTCGTTTTCAGCTTCAGAACGGGAGGACTGAATTTCTTTGGGAGGATCGTCGGGGCTCACCCCGGTCGTGTCCACATTGTCAAGCGGCAAGCCCACTTCCCAGTCGAAGCTTGATTCAAGGCTCTGCACATTAGAAATGGCCCAGTGGCCGTATTCATAGGAAAGGATGGCCCTATTGAGGGTTTCAACAAAAGGAACAAGGTCTGGCTCCTCACCGGCACTCCAGCTTTTGTAGTTCAGCCGGAAGTCGATTTCGATGACTTTCTCGGCTTCGATGTCGCGTCGTTCCACAATTTCAAAGCCTCGGAAGTCGTACTTTTTCTCAACATAGGCCTTCATGAAGGCCTCCTGGTCTGCACCCGAAATAGCGCGGCGCAGCTCTCCTGTGGTGAGATCGATCAGTTCTTGTTTCTCTTCAATGCTCGTGATGTTGACGGCTGTGTTGATGTAGTTGTGGAGCTGTTCTTCAGGTGGCACATCCGACTTTGATGAGCAACCGCGCATGCTGCAACCCACAATCAGAAGAAGGCAGCAGGAGAGCAGAATGGCTCGACGCAGCAGCTGAGAAAACTTTGCCATAGAAAGCTCCATAAATTAAGACCTCTCGAACTCGTCTGTCTCAAAGTCAAACCAAACAAAGAAACCGGCGATCATTCTGCGCCAAGCTCAGACTCATTGTC
>JANQPW010000570.1 GCA_028285285.1 Silvanigrellales bacterium | reverse complement strand
GGCCATGCCATGCTTTCCGTTTGCCAAGATGCTGAAGATGGGGCCGCCGCAGGTTGCCCAGGAACTAGCTGATCGCGTCAACGCCGCAAAGCCCTCACTCATCGCCAACGTGAGTGTTGCCGGAGGGTTTCTCAATTTCCAGGCAAACTTCAACGAACTGGCCGCAGAGGTTCTCCCTCCTCTTCTGAAGGGAGAACTCTTCTCTGCACCTCTATTTGGCGAGCCGGGCCCCGAAAAAATTGTGATTGAGTACTCCCAGCCCAACACCCACAAGGCTCTGCACGTGGGCCACCTCCGCTGTTTGGTGCTCGGAGACGCCGTGAGCCGTATTTTGGAAGGTGCCGGCCACAAAGTGATCAAAGTGACCTACCCAGGAGACATGGGAGCGCACATTGCAAAGACCTTGTGGTATCTCAAAAACCACCACAGCGAAAAAGCGCCCGAAAAGCACAGGGGTGATTGGCTCGGGGATCTCTACGCAAGCGCGCATGCCTTTATGGAATCAGAGTCAACCAACCCTCAGCGCGCCAGTGAAATCAAGGCCATCATTGGTGAAATCCTTGCAGAACTCCAGCAGGGCAGCGGCCCATATTATGATCTTTGGCTTGAAACCCGCGAATGGTCTTTCCAGGAAATGCGCGACACATACGACTGGATGGATGTCACCTTTGACCAGTGGTTCACGGAGTCGGAATGCGATGCCCCCTCGCGAGAGCTTGTTCTGCAGAAGGAAAAAGAAGGGCTTTTTGTGCGTGACCAAGGTGCGGTGGGCATCGATCTCAAAGAGCATAAGTTGGGCTTTGCCCTTTTGCTCAAGTCAGATGGAAACGGGCTCTACCTCACAAAAGACCTTGAGCTCATCCGCCGAAAATTTGAAGATCCAAGCGTCACCCGCTCGATTGTTGTGGTCGACGCCCGGCAAAAGCTCCACTTCAGACAGGCTTTCAAGATAGCAGAGCTCATGGGATACCCCCAGGCAAAGCGATCGAGCCACCTTTCCTATGAGACCGTGAACACGGCCGATGGGAAGAAGGCCTTTAGCTCGCGCAGCAAAAATGGGCTCAAATTGGGCAGCTTGCGGGAACAGATGGAAGAGCAGGTTCGCACAGAATACTTAGAGCGCTATCGAGGCGATTGGAGTGACGCAGAAATCGACCAAACCGCTGAAGTCGTCACGATCGGCGCCTTGAAATATGGCATGCTCAAGGTTGACAACAACACGCCCGTGAACTTTGATCTCAAAGAGTGGTTGCGGCTCGACGGCGACACCGGCCCCTACCTTCAATATGTTCATGCACGCTGCCTCAATATTCTGGCGAAGCAGGGGCAACCTGAAGACACAACACACTCATTCATCTTAACAGAGCGGTCGGAGCAAGAACTTTTGACGCACCTCACCAAGCACTTCGACGCTGTTCGAATTGCTGCAGAGCAGTTGAGACCCAGCATCATGAGTGCCTCCTTGTACGACCTTGCCAAGGCCTTCAATCGTTTTTACGAACACTGTTCCATTAAAGACAGCACGGGCCCTTCGAGAAACTCCCGGCTCACACTTGTGGCAGCCACAGGCCAGGTTATGGCCCACGGACTGGGCCTGCTCGGCATCTCGGCGCCACGAAAAATGTGAGGAAAGTGACAGAGCATGGCTTTCTCTCGAACTTTCGTCTGCTAAACTTGAGGCTGTTACGGGTCTTCCGAATGAACTCAACGTTGCGCAGGGAGAGGAACCCAACTTTTGGCTTCACACCGCCCCAGAAGAATGTCACGTCGCACCTTTTCAAAAGGTTTTGTTGGATCCCCGCTCGTTTTGACCAACACAGCACTGGCTTCTCATTCAAACTCGTCACAACGCTTCGATTTGGCCTCTTGCCACGAGCTCGCCTGCCT
>JANQPW010000560.1 GCA_028285285.1 Silvanigrellales bacterium | reverse complement strand
GTAGGGCTTATTGGGGTTTGCGTACATGAAGTTGATCTGCTCATCCCCTTTGATGCGTGCCATCAAGCGGTCGGTGGCATCATAAGCATACTGAATGAGGGTGCCATCGGCCAAGGTGGCTCTGAGGAGCTGCCCGGTCATGGAGTAAACAAAGGCGTCTCCACCCCTTTGTGTGAGGAAGCCGTCAGCGTCAAAGCTGTGGCTCACACCAGAGGCTGACTCCAAGATGTCTTGAGCTGTGTGGTTTGCATTGAGGTCGGTGCCGTGCGACTGGCCAGCGGTGCGGTTGCCATTTTGATCGTATTCATACGACTCCACGGGAGTGCCGTTCCAGTCCACAGCCAGAAGCTCATTGTCTTTGTTGTGGGTGAAAGTCCAGGTGCGGGTTCCCTGAGGTGTTTCTTCGGTGCGGCTGGTGATTCTGCCAGCGGCGTCGTAGTCAAAACTCAGGGAGTAGCTGCCCAGGGGCAAGTCTAAAGACTTGCGGGTGACCCGGCCCAGGTTGTCGTAGGTGTAGTCAAAGCCCACAGCTTGGTTGGGCTCAAAAATGCGAGAGGCTGCGCCCGCAGGGCCGTTTCTTTCGTAGTGCAGCGGCCCTTGGGTGAGGATCTGTCGGTTGTCATCAAAAGTGCGATCAAAAGAGAAGGATTCAAAGCCCACTTCCAGGCTGTAGCCCCTCATGAGCTCGGGGGTTTCATAGCTGATGTTGGTGACCCGGTAGTTCACAAAGCCAAAGTGGCTGACTTCGGTCACCAGGCCATTTTGGTATCCCATTTCCGTGGTTTGCTCAAAGCCCTGGCGGGAGATCTTGAGCTCGCGCATGAGGTCACTTCCCCCGAGGTAAGAGAACTCCAAGTCCATGTCGGGGTCAGCAATGGCTGTGAGGCGGCCAAAGCTGTCGCGGGCGTAGGTGCGGGAGCGGCCGCTGCCTTTGAGGGTCACGAGGCTGATCTCCTCAGCTGCGTTGTATTGCCAGTTTTGCCCGGCGCGTGCGGTGGGCCCGTCGTAGTCGGTGATGAGGCTGTGCACGGTGTAGCCCAGGGTGTGTGCTTCTCCATTGGGAAGGGTCACAGAAGTGAGGTTGTTGTTGAGGTCGTAGCCGTAAAGAAACACTCTTCCCTCTGGAGATTGGTAGCGCGACACACGGCCGGCGGCATCGTGTTCATACAAGTGGGTGATGCCCAGAGCGTGCTGCACGCTGGCGATGCGATCGGCATCGTCGTAAGTGTAGGTTGTGGAAAGTTCACCCCGTTGGGAACTCACCACGCGGCCCAGGGGGTCGTACACGAAGCGATCGGCTTCCACAGTGCCCAACTGGCTTTGCACCACGCGGCCAAAGGCATCCAATTGCACCTGGCTTTGCAGCCCCCCTGCCAGAGTGGTGGTGCCATTTCGGTTGGCAAAATCATAGGTGGAGGCGATCTCAAGCCCGTTGTCGTTCACGTTGCGTTGTTGCAGGCCGTACTCAAAGGGGTTGTCGGGGTTGAGCCCCGTGTAGGAAACCGCCTGGGTGGTGGTGAACGGCTGGGCCAAAGGTCCACCACGGACCTGTGTGGTTTTCACGGGAATTTGTGCAGGGGAACCAAAGCGCGGGCTCCAGTCCAGTTCTGCAGCCAAGCTTTGCCCTGTGGGTCGCAATATGTCGGGAGAAATGCCCAGGAGGTTCTCGGTCAAACCCTGGCGCTCATCTGTGGTGCGGCGCCTGCCGTCGGCAAAAACTTCGGTGACCTGGGTGCGCCCTCCGGGCATTTGTGCGGTCACTGAAAAGCCTCCCTCGGTCTCGGCCCGCTCGAGCGTGGTCACGCGGCCCAGGCGGTTGCGGGCCGAGGCGAGCCGACTGCTTCCATCATACGTGAACTCTTCAAAGGAGTTGTCAGGGTAAGTGATGCGCTCCAAGAGTCCGTCACCAGTGTAACTGAAAGAGAAAGCTCTCCCGGCCGGGTCTGTGACGCTGCTCAGTTGTCCAAGGGCGTCAATATCCAATTGGGTGGCCTCGTCGTTTCGGGCCAAGAAGGTGCTCCCCACGTTTGTGGTGCGTCCGTCGGCATCTGTGATGGACTGCAGCACCCCTTCGGCCGAGTAGCTCATCTGGAACAGGTTCACACCGGTGTCGGCGTCAACCGTTCTCACGTGTTGCAGCTCCGCATTGAACTCATAAATGAGTTCTCCATTGGCTGAAGGCAGAACCAACCCTCCAGCAGCACCGGCATAGCCTGGCATGGCCTTTGTTTCCCGAATGAGCCGAAGGGTAGGATCTTGTGGATTGTTGGTGTCGCGTTGAGCGTCAATGGTGACCACGCGGCCTTCGGGTGTGAGGCCCAGTGCGTCACCATAGGAACCATCTCGCGATGCCAGAGTGGGGCTGTTGAAGCGAAGCGGCTGGGTGCGGTGAGAGTATTTGTAAAGGCGTCCCTGCGTGCTGCGCACATAGAATCTTCCAAAGTCGCTGAAGAGCATGTCCCCATTGGGCCGAAAGGCAAAAGTGGTGGAGTTCACCAGGCGAACGGAATTGGCGTCTTCACCATTGCCGAACACTTCTCCTCCACCCTGTTTAGAACCGAGAATTTGACTGAGCACTCCTTGGTGAGAAACACGCCACAGCACGGCGTCTTCACCGGAAAGTCGGCTTTCCACCACAAGCTGGCCTTTTTCATCAAAGCCCAGAACTCCCACACCTTCAAAGCGTGTGGTGGCCAGAGTTTGCCCACTGGCAGGGGGCAAGGGGCCAAAGTCTTCGGGGCCAACGCCGCGATCGATCTGAAGCACCTGCTCCCCAGACACCTTAAAGAGACCACGGCCCCCCACGTCGGAAAAGTGAACTTCTCCCGCTGGGGAAACAGCAAACAGGAGAATGCCCTGGGGAATGTGTTCTTGGGCAAAGGCAGCGCTGATCACGGGCGTGCCTTGGCCAACCCTGAAAATTTCAAGGCTCGGGTTGGGAAAGAAGTTTTCCACCAAATAGTAGGCGTGGCCGTCGGCCCCTTGGGTGAGAAAAATGCGCTCTTCAGGCCCGCGCAGCAGGCTGAGGTCGCTTGGCTCGCGGAAGCGGTACAGGCGATCATTGCCGCTGGTGCCAGTGGTCATGATGATGATGTCACCTTCGGGAGTTGTGGCCACGTCTCTGACAAAGTTCCCATCACCTGCGGGGAAGTTTCCTTCCCACAGGGTTTCCAGAGGGCTGGAAAAGCTGTCGAGCTTTTGCACACTGCCCCCACCTTTGAACAGGGTGCGGCTACCGGGGTCGTAGGTGTGCACATGGCTGAGCGACCACCCACCCAAGCCATAGATCTCATTTTGCTTCAAGCCTCGGGAAAGCTGCGTGGAAGAAGATCCCACGTATTCGAGCACGTCAAAGCGGAAAGGCACAAAACGGGGTTGGGGGCCCGTGCCGCCTGCATCGCCCGGAAAGCGGGCTGCCACTTCGCTTTGAAGGGGCAGTTCTGCCAGTGTGCCCACGTTTTCCAGGCAGCGCACGTCGTAGAGAGTGCAGGTCAGATAAACAAAGTTGCTCTTGTCGAAAACTTGGAACACCTCAACAGTGGCTTGCACCTTTCCAGCCACGGGGCGGCCGAAGCGATCGAGACCATCCCAAGGAAACTCGATGGTTTGCTCTTCAGGCGCGTAGGTGTTCACAAAGCTGCGACCGGCCACATCCACGCTCACCTGAATGTTTTTGATGCCCTCGAGAGAACCTTTGGCCACCAGGGGAATGCGGATGAGGGAGTTGTCTTGACTCGTCACGCGGGGTTGAGGTAACTCAAGGGCACCAAACTTCCCACGGGAAAATCGAGAAAGTTGGAGAGATAAAAGGGAACAGATTGAGAAAACTCCACTGTGGGG
>JANQPW010000151.1 GCA_028285285.1 Silvanigrellales bacterium | reverse complement strand
AAATCGGCCATGGAAAAGGCGGTGGGCCGTGTGCCGGGGCTGAGGTTCTACCGAGCCGGGTACCCCAGTCGGGCTGCAGCTCTTCAGCAACCAAATGACACCATTCTGGTGATCACTTTGGAAATGCCAGCGGAAAAAAAAGAGATGGGTCTTTGGCTCGATGCTGTTGTGGAATCGCGTCCGTTGCCCACCCTCTGTGGTCTTTGTTTTGTTCTCCGCACCTCACCCAGACTCGATCCGCGCACGTGGGAGAGTGAAGACTGGGTCGAGTTGCTCGATCGGTTTTCGGAGATAGCCCTGCCGAGTTCCCTGGTTGTGTGGAGCGAAGACGACTCCCGGCTGAATTTTTTTCGCTTGGTTGAGAGCCTGTCTTCTTTGGTGCGCGAAATGGACTCGCTCAATGAGTTGCGCAAACTCGACCATCAGATCCAGCTTGTGGAAGAGCACTTGGGAATGCTGCAGAAGCAGATCAAAGGGGCCTAGTGGACCGTGTCGGCTGGCCCTGGCTCAGACAGGGGCTGATGGCTTGTCTGCGTCTGTTGCTTTATTTGATCGCGAAACGGCTTCACAAATGTGGGTTTCTTGATGATGGAAAAAGCGACTTTGGCGTAGCCTTCTTCTTCCACCATGGGCGGTGCTCCCTTCTCGTTGCAATAGGAGCGGATGCGCTCGTGAGCTTCCTTTAAACTGTAGAAGGGAATATTGGGAAAGGCGTGATGAACTGAGTGATAGTTCAGGCCGTTGAAGAATTGGCTGGTCACGAAGTTCGTTTTGATGTTTCGGCAATTGTAGATCTGAGACTCCAAAAAATTGGTTTGCAGGGTCCACAAGCCGTAGTGCTCAAGATGCGCTCTGAACTGTTGCACTCCTCCTACGGTTCTCTCCAGAATGATCCACAGCACAGCCGCCTTGAGGCCGAGGTCAAAAAAGGCCGCGAGACCAAACACCACCGTTGTGGTGATCAACACTCCCAACGCGTCTCGCCGCAGTTCTCTGCGAACGCGGCGCGATCGGGGAGCCACCTCGCGAGCCCGGGCGACGAGGTTGAAGAGCATTCCAAAGCCGCCCGCAACGAGCACACGAAACAAGAGTTGGTTGCGAGCAATGAGCTTTCGGATTGACCCGGCTCGGCGGTACTCCTCAGCCGTGAGGTGACATCGCTCGGGATCAAGTTCATCTCGGCCGTTGAGCTTGTGGTGGATCAGATGAATGGCCGAGTAGGTGCCATGGGGCCAGAGCATGGGCCAACTCATGAGCCTGGGGATCAGCTCGTCCCAGAAGCGACTGCCCGTGAGGGTGTGATGAATAGCGTCATGGGTGAGGATCATCATCGACGCGTAAGCGAATCCAGCAACAATTCCCAGCAGCACAAAAGCAATAGGGTTGCTTTGCACGAGCGTGAGGGCAATCAGTGCGAGTGTGAGAGATGTGGACAGCAAAAACCGGTTCCATCCGGGCCATCGTTTTTTACTCTGCAGGTCGCTCAACAGGGCTGCTAGCTCTGCGGGTCTGATGAGCTGCTCTTGCGGGTTCATGGCTTTCACCTTCTTCCAAAATACTCTTCTCCCAAGCCAACATCTTGTGGCTCAGAAGTCGTTAGCACACTCATTGTATCGGGAACAGGTGAAACTTTCTCCACTCTTCGGGGATAGATTCTGATTTATAAAAAAGAATTCGAAAAAGGGGGAAGATCAGCTTTGTGTGGGGTGAAGGGGGAGAATGTTCAGCTGAGTGAGATAGGCAAACAAAGCTTCAATAGAATCAACGCTTAAGCGTTGAAACTCGACCCCAAAGCCCTTGCGCTCGGCTGTCTTTAAGACCCAGCGACAGGTGGCCGTGCCTTCGATGACCGATTGCTGTTCTTTTGGAAGCGTGAAACGGAATGAGATTTCAGTTCCAACCTCAGGAGGTTCTTCTGAGATCTCCAGGAAAACGCCTCCTCGGCTGAGGTCAAGCACCCGGGCAACAATGTAGCTTTGGCCGGGGCCGAGGCTCACACTCGCCTCAAAAGAGACGGGTCTTCGTTCCGATCGCCGCTGTGCTGGGCCACTGTCGCCCGTTGCGGCCAGGCAGCGTTCTGCATAGCTGGTGACTTCAGGAAGCTCAAGAGGCTTGTGAAAGAGACCATGGGCACCTTGCTGGAAGGCTTTTTCCAAGGAAACATCACTGTATCCCGTCATGAGTATGAAGACGAGATTGATGGGCTTGTTCTTTCGCACCCATTCCAGCAATTCAAGCCCGTTTCCGCCGGGCATACGAACATCACTGAGAATAGCGTCAACCGCGTTCTCTTTGAGAACTTCAATGGCTTCTTTGGCATTGCCAGCCACGTGTGTTTCAAAACCGCAGCTTTCAAATTCAAATTCGAACAGTTCACAAATATCTTCTTCGTCGTCGACGATAAGTATTCTTTTGCTCAAAACTGTGGTCTCCGGAACCAAGCTCTCCCCCGGTTTCTCTCTTTTCGGAAGCTATTCAGCAGATATAAACATAATCCTCGAAAATGGCGACCGGGGCACCCGTCAATAGTCACCTGTTCATCGGCCGTTTGGCGCTTTCACGAGGTTGACTGGGAATTTCTCTCCGTTTTTTGGGAACTGGCTGACTTCAGGCCGATCTCAGTTCTTGAGAGGAGACAAACAGCTCCGGCTCTTCCGCCCGAATGGCCTCGAGAAACCAGGATTCGGGGCTTGCTGTGAGAGAAAGTGAACCTTTTCCGAGAGATTCCTTAATGATGCGACCAATACGCTCGGCTTGAGAGCGATAAGTTGTGTATTTGCCTCCATAAACCACCCACATACCCGCCGCGGTTTCGGCCACAACCGTTTCTCGAGAAAGTCGTGAAAGGTTTTGTGGTGTGGCTTCGAGGTAGTAGGGAGACTCAAAGGGGTGATCTCGGTGGCTCTTGAGCATCTCGGGTCGGCCACCTTTACGAGCGCGCCACGAAATGCTGCCCTTGGGGTTGATGGGCATGGTGCGCACTCCCGAAAAACACTCGGCCATGTTTTGTCTCGGGTTGATCAGCTCAATTTGGCCCTCTGCTGCTTCAAGAAGGTATTCCACGTCGCTCGCTGGGGTCTTTAAAGAGCGCGGATCACCTTTGAAGGAGCTCTCAGTTGTGCCGTAGAGCCACTTGCCAAACCAAGGCAGAAAGAACAACACCCGACCGTCTCTGTGTTGAATCAAAGCTGCGGCAGCTCGAGAGGAGTCTGCTTGCACAGCCTCAGGCTGGAACACAATGTGACTTCCCACGTTGAGAATACAGGGAACGGGAGGCGTGAAGCCCCATCGCAGAAGGTTCGAGTTGTTCCAAGCCCCTGTGGTGACCACGAGGCGTCGAGCTGTGATTTCAAAGCTCGATTCCAGCTGAGTCTGCGGCTCCTTTCGGGTGCCGCGAATTCGAAAACCCCTTCGCTCGGCAAGAGGCTCAATCTGAGACACGTGTGCATTTTCTGAATAGCTGGCTCCCAACCGGCAGGAAGCACGCGCCGCCACCTTCACAACCACGTCGTCAAGCATTTGCCCGTCGTAGTAAAGAAACGCGGCATCTATGTTTTTGCGAATCTGTGCTTCGTTGAGGTAGGGAGCGATTTCTTGAAGCTCATTGAGTTTGAGGCGCCGTGCAGAGGGAAGACCGCTGTCTCCGGCGAATGCGTCGTAGAGCCCAAGACCCAGCTGAATCATCCAGGCGGGTCGGGCGCCTTTGAAAGCGGGCAACACAATGGGAACAGGTCGGGCAACATCTCGCAGCAATCTCAGTAAGATGCCGCGCTCACGCAGGGCTTCTCGAACGAGGCCCCACTGGTTGAAGTGCTCGAGGTAGCGGAGCCCACCATGGAGCAGTTTGGTGGAACGGCTTGAGGTGCCAATGGAAAGGCAGCGCTCTTCGAGCAAGTGTGCTCCCGTGATCCTTCGGCTGGCGAGATCATGCAGCACACCGACGCCCTGCACACCACCACCCACGATCACCACATCGAAGTCCATCTGATCCCTTTTGTGCATTGTTGAGCGCATGAGCGCTGGTTTTGCGAGACAACTTTACGGGAGTTCACGCAGAGGCGCGTTTTGCCGCCCGAGAGAGAACCTCTACAGATCTTAGCACTTCTTCACTGGAAGTGGGGAGGCCAAAGCTCACCCGAAAGCTACCCAGCGCTTCTTCAAGCGGAACTCCCATAGACAGGAGCACGTGACTGGCTGTGGCCTGTAAGGTTTTGCAGGCGCTTCCCGCACTGAGGCAGAGGGGAGCCGCGTGTTCGAGAAGTTTCATCGCATTGGTGTTGGGAAATGAGAGCATAAGAATTCCGGGAACTCTTTGCTCTTCGCCATGAACATGAACGTCTTGGTGACGCCGCAGTTCTGTGAGAAACAGCTTTTCCATTTGGGCGCAGTGCGCTGCGGCGGAGCCGGCCATTTCAACCATGATTTCTGCCGCTGTGGCAAAGCCCCGGATTGCCGGAAGATTGGGTGTGGAAGAGCGCAGCCCTGCTTCGTGGCCTCCGCCAGTGAGTTGGGGGGCAAGGCGGATCCGTCGGTTTTCACGAATCACGAGAGCAGCGGCTCCTCGAGGTCCATAGATTTTCCCGCTGGAAACCACAGCAAAGTCAACATCGTGGTGGCTGCAGCGGAAGTTGTTCCGACCAAAGCCTTGAGCTGAGTCACAATGGAAATAGGCTCCCACTTCGTGCGTCATTTCTATGAGAGCAGTGAGTTGCTTCTGGGCCACTCCGGTTTCGTTGTTGAGATCCATGACGCTCACGCAGAGGGTGTTTCCCTGAATCTTTTTCCGAGCATCGTCGAGATCGACCTGGCCCTGCGAATCGAGTTTGAGAAAGACGACTTCAACCGGGTGGGCAAGAGGGAGGCGCTGCAGGGCCAGCGCAGTTTCCATCACTGAGGCATGCTCGCTGGGGGAAACCACCAGTCGATTGCGCTCTTTTTTGCGTTTGGGGTGGCTCACAAGCCCCCTCAAAACAAGGTTATTTGCTTCTGTTGCAGACGAAAGAAAACACACCTCGTTGGGTTTGCAGCCGAGGCACCGGGCCACACGCTGCCGAGCATCCCAAAGGCCGTGTTCGGCGTATTCACCAGCCCGGTGGAGGCGATTGGCTGGGTTTGCTGCTGCATGGGCCGACCATGCAAAAGTCTCTTTGAGCGCTGGCAAAGACACAGGTGTTGCCGAGGCATAGTCGAGGTAAATGCTTTCAGTGAGTGCCTTGGCCGGATTGAGTCCGCCAAATTCAGGCATAACATCGGCAAGCCCCCCTATAACCCCCAAGTCCGACTCTTTCCTTGAAAAGAGGTCTGACCAATCTCGCGAGCGAGGGGAGGAAGAGGCAGCGACTGTGGGGTCCATCGAGATGGGGCTCCTGGTAGCTCACACGCCAGGGTGAAGGACGAAAAAGTCCTCACATGCGGAGGCTCAGATCAACTTGCAAATATTTCTGCGGAATGAAGCGGCCTTTGTAATATCCACAGGTTTCGCAAACGGAGTGGGGAAGCTTCATGTTGCCGCAGTTGCTGCACTTTGAAAAATTAATGGGCTTTAAAGCATGATGGGCGCGTCGGGTGTTGCGCTTTTGCTTCGAGGTTTTCTGCTTTGGAACTGCCATGGATTTCCCCTTTTCATCAACCGTCTTCACGACGTACCGAAAATTCGTTTAATCTGTTCAAGGGTTGGATGTCAAGCAGGAATCTCTGGTGAGAGCCGTCTCTTCCAGATGAGTCAATTCACCTTGAGGCTGAGCTTCACCGGACGACCGTTGCGACTGATGGTCACTTCAACAGCGTTTTCCGCCTTGAGGCCGTTCAAAAACTGGATCGTGCGGGCCACATCATTCAGCGGAACTCCGTTCACGGACTCCACAATGTCTCCGTCGGTCATCCCCATTTTTTCAAAAATGGAGTTGGGCTCGAATTGGAACAGACGAAAGCCTTTGATCTTGCCGTTCTCCATAACAGGCTCGCTGGCGGCGCTCATCAGAATCGTGGGGAGCTCTTGAGACACCATGCGGTCGCGGTAGGCAGAGTCCACCCTGATTGAGGTGCCCACGCGTTCAAAGCCCTCTTCAGCATAGCGATCAGCCTCGCTCACAAGCACCTCTGTGGGTCGGCTCACATTGGGGCCCCGGGCTCCAGCCAGTTTTGAAGACAGAACAACCTCCGCACCGTCTTGATCGCGCAACACAGCGCTCCGACTTTGCACGGCAATGAGCGTGGCCAGCTCAAACACATCGGCACCCAGGCGGATCGCTTTGATTTTACCAGTCGAGCGGTGTTTGACCAGCGCGACCCCGTTGCCATTGTTGGAAATCGTTCCCAGGAGCTGCAACTTTTCATTGAGGAGATCGGCCGCGGAAAGGGACAAAGCAAGGCTTCCCAGAAGAGAAGTGCACCACAAAAGAAGAAGAGAGAAGAAGTTCTTGCGAACTGCGAAAGACCTTTTCCCCAAGGCGGCCATGGGATCTCCAAGAAACGCTTCCTCCCCGTGAGGGGGTGGGAGCTGGTCACTTGTGGCTGTTTCGGAGTCTGGAGGCTATTCTTGAATGCGACTGGGCAAGAAGTGCCGTTTATTTTGACAAAAATGAGGGAGTTTCGATGTCCGTTGAACGGCCTGTGCAGCAGCTCGATGCGTCGTGGGTTGAGCTCGATGCCGCTGCAATGGCGAACAATTTGCGGTTTTTTTGGTCTCGCCTCGGGTCTTCTTCAGCCCCTGAGCTTGGGGTGGTGCTCAAGGGAAATGCCTATGGTCATGGTCTGGAACAGATGGGCCGATTGCTGGCTCGTCACGAAGCGGTTCGCGTTGTTTTTGTCTTCAATTGGAGGGAAGTCGTTCTTCTTCGCCCCCTGATTGGCCCGAAGAGAAGGATTGTCGTGATTGGGCCTTTGCCCGATTTCGCTTCGGTGGGGTCTCAAGCC
>JANQPW010000461.1 GCA_028285285.1 Silvanigrellales bacterium | reverse complement strand
GAATTGCTCCCAAGCCCCTTCAAATTTGCAGCAGATCTGAGCCCTCTCCACCAGGCGGCAGCCTGGCAGTGGATCAGCTTGTCTCAGATGCCCCAATTGCAGTGGTTGGAGCCTAACCTCTTCAGCAACCCCCTTCTTCCTCAGCAATCCTCACAGCCGGCAGAACAAGAGCGGACTCTTGCTGCAGAAGGCGAAGAAACCGAAGAATCGGAAACCCCATCGGTGGGCTCTTATGTTCCCCCAGAATTCGGTTTTCTTTCTGCCATGGTGGAAACCCTCCGCTCCATCAAGGCCGATCTGGCCTATGACTTTAAAGGACAAGGAATCGAAAGCCGTCGCGCTGTGAATGTTGCTGTGCTGGACACCGGCGTTGACAGCGGTCACCCCGATCTCGAAGATCAGATGTGGGTGAACGAGGCCGACATTCCAGGAAACAAAATTGATGATGATGGAAACGGGGTGGTCGACGATGTGCACGGATTCGATGCCACATTTGAAGGGGGAAAAGACGACAGCATCGCTCCCCGACCCGGCTCAGACGACCTTGGCGGACCGGGCCAACCCTGTCCGCCCACTTCACAAAACAAAGAGGACAACCTCCTTGGAAACTGTGGCCATGGCACCCACGTGGCCGGCATCATTGCCGCCAAACACGGGGCAGACCCCAACACACTTGGGGTCTGCCCCAATTGTCGGATCATGTCACTCCGCGTGGCGCCACGCTGCGTGCAGCCAGACACCACAAAAAATGACGGTTTGTGTGTGATCCCAAAAACTGAACTCACTGAAGACCAGTATGAAGTCGATGGAAACATCGCCGACATTTCCCAAATCAGGGCCCTCCAGTACCTCTTCAACACTCGAAAAAAAGACGACCCCAATTCTCTTGCCGTGAACATTGTGAACATGAGCCTTGGAAAATACTTTCGCAGCCGTTCCATGGCCTACCTCATTCAAAACCTTCAAAACGCCAATGTGATCGTGGTCGCTGCAGCCGGAAACGAAGACACAGACACGGCCAGTTTTCCTGCAGCCTATGAAAGTGTCGTTTCCGTTTGTGCAACTCGTCCTCCCGACGATGAGGGCAGACATGCCAAGGCTGTGTTTTCAAACTTTGGGGAGTGGGTTGACCTGTGTGCCCCAGGGGTGCAGATCCACTCCACCGTGCCGGGCAAAGCCGCAAATGGCTCAGGCCGCACCGACCAAAAAAAGGGAACAAGTCAGGCCGCACCTTTTGTCGCTGGGGCTATCGGCTACATGCTTTCTGTTTCACCTGGTCAGGCAGGAAGCAAACAGATCGTGCGCACCCTCAAACAAGCTGCCACGTATGTGAGTCTTTACTTTGCGAAAGACAACTTAGTGCCCGGCTCCAAGTCAGACTCGGCATACCTCGCCTGCTATGAAGACAAGTCCACGTGTGACTATTTGCTGGGAACCGGTTTTTTGAATCTTTTCAAGGCAGTGAACCCAAAAGCAGAAGACCCCTTCACAGAAGTGGATTTCTCTCAGCCTTCTCCTGTTGAGTCGGGCTGCGTTGTGTCAACCATTGGCCAAAACTCCTTTTCTGTCAGCCGTTTGCTGACCAGTGCCCCAGCGCTCCTGCTCATGGCCCTCAGCCTTCTGTGGTTGGGTCATTCTGGCCGCAAAAAGCGACGAGCTCCGTCAAAATCCGCCTGAACCAGCAGATGTTGACTCAGGTTTTTGCCTCTAAATGCCGTAACATATGAAGAGGATAGAAGCGTTTGCCACCGCCCACATCGGCGGCACTGCAAAGAGAGGAGCTTTGTATTTCTCTTCGAATTCTGCTCATTTGGGTTGCAAGCGCACTGGGGCTAGCGCTCCTCTCGCCCTCTTGTGGCCGTGACACCGTCAAGCTCGATCTTGATGATAGGGAGCGCATGTACCGCAGTCTGTACTCGGCCTCTCCCCAAAATGTGTCTCAGTGGGTGGATCTTTGGGATGGAGAGTCATGGATCGTTGGTTTGAACCGCAATCAGGTTGCAGAACCACAAGAACCAGAGTTTCGTTCTTTGGTCATCAACAGCCTCAGCAATCACTTTAGCAACAGCCTCTTGCCCAACGAGCTGGCTCCCTTCCGCGATCTTTTGAACCAAGGCGTCAGCTTCCAGTTTTCACACTCGCCCAACCCAACCCAGTTTCAAGGGGGAGTAGAACCAGGAGACAGCACTGAGTGGTTTGGCAAAGTCAGTTTTGCGACCAACAGCCCGCTGTGGAAGAAGATCATTGGGAGGGGAATACCCATCCTTCCGCTGCCCAAAGATCTTGTGGCTCAGCTGGCCGAGACTCAGTTTCTTGCTCTCAAGGCGGTGCCCACCTTGGAATGGGTTGAGCCCAACCTTGGGCACGATCCTCAAAACTGCGATCTTGAAGACCCCGATGTGGGAACAACAGCCGGATCCACACGCCCTTCTGAGTGGTACAAAGAAGGGGGGCAGTTGATACCGCCCTGCGAAAACCGCATCCGCCAGGTTTACTCCCGTGTGAATTTTCACAAGGCCCAAGACTATTTCAAGCTGCTCAAAGAATCGAACCCGGGGCTCGAAAAACAACAAATCGTCATTGCCGTGGTCGACACCGGCATTGACTACGAGCACGAAGACCTCAAAGGCAAGATGTTTGCCAACCCAGGAGAAGTGGGGGGTGCAGAGGGCGTTGACGATGATGGCAACGGATACATTGATGACATCTATGGCATCGACACAACAATTCCAAAGGGAAAAATCGACGGGAGCTACAACGCTCCTGGAGCCGCCGATGTGGGTGGCCCGGGAAAAGAGTGTCCACCGGAAGCCAACTCAGGGGGGAACACGGGTTCCTGTGGCCATGGAACTCACGTGGCCGGAATCATAGCAGCTGAAACGGGAGGGCTTCAGGCTGTAGGCCTCTGCGATAAGTGTCAGCTCTACTCCATTCGCGCAAGCAAGAAATGCGTTTACCCTGAAACTGCCCTTTTGGGAAAATGCGTGCCCCCCACGGCAGAGAAGCCAGCTGATGGTTCGTATATTGCCAATGGAAAGATCTTTGACTGGGACCAAATTCTCGGCCTGAATTACCTTCTGAACTTCCCACCAGGAGGAGAAGGTGACGGGCTTTACACTTTCATTGTGAACATGAGCTTGGGAAAATATGTTTACAACCGCGCCATGGCCACAGCCCTTTCAAAACTACAAGACAGTCAGGTACTCGTGATTGCTGCGGCTGGCAACGACAACACCGAAACACCGATGTTTCCGGCTGCCTACAAATCAACGCTGGCAGTGTGCGCCACCTCTGAAGACGAAGGAACTCGCTACACCCTCGACGCTTTTTCAAGGGAGTCGAAGGGAAAGCGAGGCAAGTATGCGAAAACCGACTTTAGCAATTTTGGCGACTGGGTAGACCTTTGCGCACCTGGAATGGATATTCAGAGCTCCTATCCTGGAAATCAAATCAACGTAACTAGCGGCACCAGCCAAGCCTCGCCCTTAGTAGCCGGAGCCGCCGGCTACATCTGGTCCATTTTTCACGAAGAATCGCTGGAAACAATCCGGACACTTCTAGAACGCTATGCAAACCCAAATGTGCTCTATGACATTGAAAGCAATCCGATGAATGCATTTTACGGCGGAGAAATTGCGGGCATCCAGAACTATCTTCTCGGCTCAGGAATGCTCGATATGGAGGCTTCCATCAAAGCGAAGGCCGGGGCAGAAGTCACGCCCAG
>JANQPW010000458.1 GCA_028285285.1 Silvanigrellales bacterium | reverse complement strand
TCAGAGTTTTGAGATAGCCTGCTTCGTGACCGTCTTGAGAGTGGAACACAGTGGCGGAGCGGGTCGCCGTACTGGTGCTGGAGAGCGAACTGACCACATTGGCCACAGGATCAAACTGAGGTCCAAAGTTGAATTGAAGGTTTTGAACCTTTGAGCCATTGCCAAATTGCACCTCGAAAACATCTGAGCGTTCTTCGGTGTCAATGAAAGTTCTTCGGCCGTCGGCCATTTGGTACGGAAGCTGTGGGTTTCCGTCTGAGTCAAATTCAATCTCCCCTTCGGCGACGATTCCCAGCAGTTGATTGCCTTTGTCATCAAGCCCAGGGTTTTCGGCAAGCTCGTTTCCGGCAACGGTGGCATGCCAGGTCCACTTGTTTTCTCCATCTATGTCCTGCTTGGCAAAATACACTGTACAGGCATGTGTCTCACCAAAGCTGTCGTAGATCGTTACGGTGCTCTGAAAATTCGAGGTTCCCTCAGGGTCGGCCGGATCAAACTCTTTCGAAAGCGGTTTGGTCCGCACATCGAGGTTGGCATTCATGGTGAGGACGTTTGTTGGAGTGGGCGGAATTGAGTTCGACGACACCTGAATGTCAGACAGTTTGGTTTGGAGGCGGCCCTTTGGGTCTGCCATATAGCCCTGCACGCGTCCGCCCCCGGCGTCTGTGAGAAAACCGTCTCTGTCAAACTGGAAGGAGCCCTGACGTGTGAAAAGTTGACCACCCGATTCCTGCACTTCGGTTCCGCTGTTGTTAACGATGAAGAACCCTTCCCCCTGAATCGCAAGGTCGGTGACCACGCCCGTGTTGGAAACAGCTCCCTGGGTGAAGATTGTTTTGATGTCTTTGAGTCGGACACCACGACCGAGTTGGCTGTTTTCGTTGAGGCTCACGGCCAGCAGGTCTTCGAACTCAGCTCGGTCGGTTTTGTAGCCTCGAGTGTTGGAGTTTGCGATGTTGTTGGAAATCACCGCCATTTTGTCGGAATTTCCCTTCAAACCCGAAACACCGCTAAACATGGAATAGGTCACACTCATTCGATTCTCCTGTCCTTCTCTCTAAATGTAGAAACCATTAAACTCTTTTATTCTGGGCTACCGGTTGCTGCACTGGCTGTTGATTCACCGTTTGGCTTTCATTCCTTGTCACTTCTTTTTGAGGGGGAGGAGCCACGGTTGATGGTTTGGTTGCAGCTGTTTCCTTAATTGGAGGTGGAACTTCGGCACCTTGTTCTCGCACAGCCAAAATGTCTTTCGATTTGATGGCTCCCAAAATGGTCTCAAGCTGACCTCCTTTATTAAGCTGTCCAACGCCCGTCACACGAGATGTGAACTGTGTTTCTGTTTTTAGTGGTTTGCCATCTGTTGATGTGGCAACAACTTCAAAGGTGTAGCGCCCTGCTTTCGCAAGCTCGCCATTTTTGTCTTTCCCGTCCCAGGAGACTTGTTGTTCTCCTTGTGGAAGTGCCCCCAAGCTCAGGCTGCGGACAACCTCACCCTCACCGTCTTTGATGATCACAGAGGCTGAGCCTGCGGCAGATGGAAGATCGAAAGAAGCCTTTGTCTTGAGGGAACTTCCATCAAAGTGCAGGCTATTCCCCTTCACTGTGACTTCTTTTCCAAGATACTCTGTGAGCTTGTCGGCCTTGAGCTCATCTTGGCTTTTGGCAATTTGTTCAAGCGACTTGTTTGCACTCACCAACTGCTCCACAGAGTTGAACTGCGCAAGCTGCTGCGCCATGTCTTTGTGGTCGGCGGGTTTGGTGGGATCTTGGTATTTGAGTTGGGTGACCATTAAGTTGAGAAAATCGTCTTTCTCGAGCTTGTTCTTTAGGCGCTTTTCTTTTTTCCCGGTGACCTTCTCCAACATTTCGCGGAAGGCTTTGTCGTCTTTTGACTCTCCAATGCGTAGCTCGCCGTCTTCACCCATTTCACTCTTTTTCGCCTCCATTTCCTTTTGGAAAGCGATGTTTGACTCAGCAATCATAGTGCCGAAGTCGGGAATGTCTTTTCGCTCAGCATCAACACGTTTTTCCTGCGGGCGAGCCTGGGAAAGATCTCGATTCACTTGATTGCTCAATGCATTTGTACTGGTCACCATTGCCGGTCTTCCTTACGCTGAACCAAGGTTTAAGCTTGAATGTTCAAGTTACCTTTGCTGTTTGACCCACTCACTGTTCGTGAAGGGTATTCGGATTTCAATTTGTTTCCTTGTTTGTCGGAAGAAAGAGTGTCAGACAGAGTCGTGTTCATTCCTGCCAGATCTCCACTCTCCTGACGCTCGGAGTTTTGTTGTCCTCGATGGCTATCTTGTTGTTGAGATGTAAACGAAGCGTTTTCTCGACGTTCGTTTTGACCACCCTGGGAGTCGCTTGATGCTGAACTGTGGCTGTCTCCAACCACACGAACGTCAACACTTTGGAATCTCTGGCTGTCGAGGCTTTCTCGAATGGTGTCGACATGGTTCTCGAGCCTTTGTTTCAGATCGGGTGAAGTTGTGGCGATGTTGATGCTCAGGTGCTTATCACCACTGAGGTTCACCATCACGTCAACAGCTCCCACCAGTGAATCTCGGATGGTGAGCTTGGCTTGGCCTGTTCCCTGCAGGGCCATTTTGTTGGCGACTTCCGAGGCACGAGCCCGGATGGATTCTGAGATCTCGCGGGTGTTGAAATCTGCCGATGAGGTTAAGGATGTTGTGGAGACTCCATTGCTATTTGTTTCCCTTGAGCTCTGTTGTTGCACACCTTCGGTTGTTTCTTTATTTAGGCTGTGCTGCGATTCGTCGTTTTGTGGTCTCCATTCTCGAGCGCCAGCCGATTCTATTTGTGATCCGGAAGAGAGGTTGATCGAGCTTGCTGCTCCTGTGAGCTCACGATTTGAGTTGAACTGAGGAAGTTCCCCATTCGTCTGAGATGGTGTCGATGACTTGCTGGACGCACTCAGTTTTGTTGTGTTCCCTGCAGACTGTCGCGCAAGCGCCTGAGCCGCCTGCTGCTGCACTCCGATTCCGGCGGCCGCCGCACTGTTGAGAGCCACTGGTGTGTTGAGGTTTTGGCTTGGGTTGGCAAACTGTGGGAGGGCGCGGGTTTCATGTGGCTGATAAGCTAGGTTCTTGTCGAAAGCCTGTGCTCCCGTGCCCATTGTGTGTTGGGGGCCTTGAGCAGATGCTGTGGTGGAGAGAGACTGTGGTGCGTTGGCAAGGGCCGGTGGTGCGCTAAGGGGAGATCCCAGCTGAACACCACTAGCAGCGCCAAACCTCAGTCCAGTTGTTGAGTTTGTCGAGCGATTCGCCAGTGCTGTTTCTGTGTGATTTCCAGGCGTGAAGCTGAGCTCAACTTTGTCGAAGGCGGATGCCATTTTTTGAAAGTCGGCTTGAGGAGATCGACCCACCGAAAGAGCTTCGAAGGAACGTTGTGTCTTCCAGTCGTGCATGCGGTCGACAATCTCATTTGCCGATTGCTGCTGCTGAACAGAAGGAACAGTGTTTTTCTGGCTCTGAAGCAGAGCACTCTCTTTTTCAGAGACAAGCCCAAGACGCTCTTTGAGAGCGGGAGAAAGAACATAGGGCAAAGCGTTTGGTTGTGTAGAGTTGTCTGCTCTGTTCTCTTCACCGGTTTTCTCGAGGTTCGAATTCGGGGGCAACAAACCCAGCTTTTCAGTGGACTGGCTTCCTGGAATTGTTCGTTCCATGCCCATTTCAAGGTTTTGGGGGCCCACTTTGTCGGAGCTCAAAGCCAGTGGGTTTTCATTGGTGTTGAGAGAAGCTGAGGAGAGATGAGGCCCTGCCTGGGCTTCAGAGTGCTGCGGCAGCAACACGGTACCTGGCGTTTTCAAGGAAAACAAACTGCCAGGATCTTCTGCAGTAACCTGTGTCAGCTTCTGCGGCGTCAGCTGTTCTGCATTGACAAGATCGTTGCCTGTTCCCAGCAGTGCTGCCAGGAGTGTTGGTCCAGCGGAGCTCTGGCCATCAGTGGTTGTTTGAAAGAGGGGGTCTTGCTCCGCCAGGGGGTGTTCAAGCGCTGCCATTGGAATGGGTTGATCGATTCCAGAAAGAGCTTTGTTGAGCAAATGGTTGGGTTTGATGGGAGTGATGCCCGGCAAAGAAGCTCTGGTAGAAACTGTTCCTTCACGAT
>JANQPW010000431.1 GCA_028285285.1 Silvanigrellales bacterium | reverse complement strand
ACCGCCGAAAACGAAGTGGGCGGTGAGGCACCATCGGCTCCCAAACCCCGCCGAAGCCGAGCTCGAACTTCTGGCGAGAACCGAACAGAATCAAAGAACGAGCACCCTGAAAAAACTGACGAGGCCTGAGCGAAGCGACGGTTCAATTTCCTTCAAAGAAGGTGCCAGAGATTTTTCGCAAGACCCCTTTGGGGTCTCGTGGAATCTCTTCCACAAAGATGGCTTCCGGCAGCATTTCAAACTCGAGATCTGCACCAAACGAAGCGCCTCCATAGCCAGAAGCAATATCTTGCAAATGCGGCGTGAACTGCGGACCGGGCTCAAACGGAACCCAAGCTCCCGTGAGTCGTTGGCCCAACACCACCAGGTCTTTCAGGCGATCCCAAAGATCTTTGTCTTCTTCTGCAGCAAACTCTAAGTCGTTGTATCTGATGTCAACGAGAATGAAGGTCATTTCGTACTCAGTGTTGAAGAGGAAGGGCATGAGCCGAGCCATGGGGTCATCGTAACCTTCTTCTTTCATGAGTTGTGCAAGCAGGGAAGGCACGTAGAAGTGGTAGGCATTTCGGCCATTTTCGAAACGCTCCTCAGGAAAGAGAGTTGCTGTTCCATTGTTTTGATGTTCGAGCAGTGCTGCCATCAACGCTTCGATTTTGTCTGCGATGGGGCCAAAGCCATCCGCGGCATGCCGAAGAAAGGTGGCGTGAGCGGCTGCCAGTGTGTCTTGCAGCAAAATTCCCAAGAACAGATTTGTGCGAGCCTTGTCTCCTCCAAGATGGGTGAGGGATGCGTCCCACACGTTGAAAACAGAGTCGGCAGATTCGTTGAGTCCGTTCAAGAGTGCGTCAACAAGGCCCTCCATTTCTCCTGAGCTTGTGAGCTCCACAAACTTTTCGCGGAAAGCTGCATAGCCAAAATACCCGTCGTTGGGTCGTCTTTCTTTTGGGGGTTGACCAAAATCAAGCACACGCGTGAGGTCAAAAGCCGCCTTTCGACAAGAAAAGGCATGGAGAAATCCCTGGGGACGGTACTTGTGGCAGCGGTCCGTCAACAGCCGCGAAACCACCAGTCGGGTGTGTTTCACTGTGAATTCGTCTGCACTGGACTTTGTTTGGGAGGTGGCTGTGGGTTGGCCACAACCCGCAAAAGCTAAAAGAAAGATCAATGGCAAAAGGACTTTCATTTTTTTCCTCATGAGTGATGGATGGGAAGAATCGAGCTGTGCTTGGAGAAGCGTGTCCAAAATGGAGAGAAAAGTCGAGGCCATTTTCGGTTTTGGTAAGTGTCTTTCAGCGAAGTTGAAAAAGACGGAAGAGAACCACGGCAACAGCAGTGAGCACGGCTAAAGAAAAGAGGAGGAAGAGTGGGCCGAGTTGGTTTGAGCTCTGTGAGAGAGTCGATGAGAGGTGGGTCATGAGCAGGCAAGAGGTCATGAAAATCCAAGCCCCACCCTGCCGAGCGATCTCATAGGCGTTGGGGAGCTTTTCGGCGGGAATTTTGGAGGGAAGGTTGATCAGTCCGCGAGGAGTCTTGAGGCTCAGGAAACCGCCAATGGCAAACACCCAGGCCGTCCCTAAAACAAGAAGGATGGTGTTCTTTGTTCCCATTTTGTCGGCTTCGCCATGAATGTTGAAGTGGGTGGGAATCGTGTGCGGAATGTTGTCCCAGGCGTTGTGGATTCCTAGGGTCATGGCAGCAAGCCACAGCGTGCAGGTCAGCAGTCCCAGGGTGACGATGCGCATTTTTCTTTTCCTTTGGAGTTCATGTTTCAGTTGAGTGCGTCAATGATCTCGCTTTTAACCCGAGTGTCAATCACCGGAGAATCAGATAAGATTTTGCGGGGCGCTCTCGCTCACAACCTGTCGGGGAGAAAAAAGTGATTCGAAAAGTGACTCTCGGTCTCGCTCTGTTCGGTGCTTGTGTGTCGTGCCAGCCGCGAAGTAAGGATTCCACTGTGGCATCGAGGGAATTGCCAGCACAGTCTTCCCAGAGCCAGGCGCTTTCTGATCTGAGCCTTCACAGGGAGCAGCTTCTGAAAAAGTATGAGGATGAGAAGCCAATCTATCGCTTGGTTCAGGACCTTTCTTTCACTAGATTAGCCGTTCTCAGCGGTGGAGGACACTTCGCAAATATCTATTTGGTTCCGCAAACAGATCAGTTTGAACAAAAGGTCAAAGAAGTTCATCTTGGACTGGGTGGGGTTGAATCGAACTTCCTTGTGCTGGATGGCAAGCAAGGAGACCTCAGCGCTGCTCTTGAGCATGTGACGAATGTCTATCGAGAAAACAGCGATCCTGTTTTGCTCTATCTGAACTGGACGGAAGACCTGGCGTCTGTAGAATTTAAGCCCAACCAGTGGCTTTGGGAGGCAACTGGTGAAATGGGGTTTTCCACTGACGCTGGTTTTGTCAGCGCCAAGAACTTGGGCTTTGTCATTGGCATCAACCCAGAGGAAAATTGGGAGAAGACGAAGCAGAGCATCATCACATCACTTTTTAGCAGGCTCACCTATCGAAACCTGAGGCCGCGCCACATGGCCCCCCAAGTTGCCGACGCCGTCTCATCGAAGACGCCCCAAAGTTATCTCTTTCAGCAGGCCGCAGAGTCCCGCCTCACCATCATTCCCGTGTGGTGAGCGGTATTTCGTGTTGACTAGTTGGCCAAAAAAGGGTACCCCGCTTGGAAACTTAAAACCTTCCAAAAGAGGTCTTCTATGTTCGGCAACGCACTCAAATTCGGGCTTTGTTCCGCTAGCTTTTTTCTGGTTTCACAGGCCTACGGCTTGGATAGGGGTTGGGAAGGGACCTGGTCGGGTCCGTGCCAAGGATCTCAGTTTTTGAATTCAGCCTCCATTGTCATTGGAAATCCAGAGCTGCCATCTTTCGATTGGAGAATTCTGTATCCTGGACAATCCCCCAGAAACTACACAATGAGGCGCACGGCAAACGAGAACAGGTTCGAACTCGACGAAAACAATGGAATCGTCATCAACAACTTTCTGTTTGGAAATTGTCTCATTGACCAGTTTCAGGTGGGCCAATCGCGAATTGATTCTCGCACTTGTCTGACAAACAACGGAACACTGACCTTCGAAGTCGTCACGGCCGGGGTCACACCTTATTCGGAGTCTCGCTCCGGTGCGTCGGTTGTTCGTGACTTCCAAATCCG
This sequence comes from Silvanigrellales bacterium, assembly GCA_028285285.1. Classification (GTDB taxonomy): domain Bacteria; phylum Bdellovibrionota_B; class Oligoflexia; order Silvanigrellales; family Silvanigrellaceae; genus JANQPW01. Next base: position 15,802 of record JANQPW010000431.1, on the reverse strand, counting down.
AGATCGTTACGTTTGCACGATGAGTCTCCAGTAGGGCGGTGATCGTCCCGGCCGGGTTTTCGGCCACCTTTCAGCTCCATGATGCAAAAACTGACCTTCCTTAAATTGGCGTTCACTCGCAGTGATCGCTTTTTGTTTTAGCGTCTTGAAAGCGACGCGACCACCACCGAAGATGCAACAAGAAGTCAGTCGACCTGAAGCAAAAACAGGTGGGTTTTCTTCATCAGAATCAAGTTCGTCCTTACTTTTTTATTTTTTGAGGAGATTTTTATGAAAAGAAATGTGCTGATTCTCGCTTTGGGAGTTTTTGCCTGGGGTGCAACGGCTTGTGAGAACCAGACCACTCACGCGCTGTGCAATGAAGAAAACGCTCTCACGGGAGTTCCGGGCATCACAGGAGACTATGTGCTCACCACTCAAAACTCCGACTTTGATGCTGTGGTCTCAAACATTCGCGTTTTTGCAGAGGAGTCTGCGGCCAAGGTGATGGCTCTTGGAGTCGATGAACAGGTGAGCCTGTGCCAGTGGACAAACGGGTGGATCGTGAGCCAAAGTCAAGACGAAGAGACCGGTCTCTACTCCTATTCTCGCCTTTCCATCACCGGCCAGGGCATTGGCAGCCAATCTGTGTTTTTCAACCGACAAGGGCTTGAGGAAGCCAACGTGCCCTACGAAATCATAGAAAAGGTGCCTGTGGCGAGCAGTTTGCTCTTTAAAGGCCTCGAACAGAGCGTGCGCAGCATGCATGGCACTGCAGCGGTTGAGAACAGGGCCTTGGTTGTGAATAATGCTGATGTGCCCTGGCGTGAAGTTGTTGCGCATGCCCACACACCCTTTGTGAGCATTGTGCTCCAACGCCAGTAGTGGCGAAGGGGCTCGCTCGGGGCGTGGTGACATCTGCGCACACTTTTGCGGTGAGGAGGTCAAAATGGCTGGAGGAGTTGCTTCAGGCTCCCGGGTGGGAGCGGATCAACTGCCTGACATCTTTCAGTACCTTGATTATCGGGCTTTTCTCGCCGATCGATTGCGAGCCCTTGGTGCGCCTGCCGCGTCTGGGGCTCGCTTTAGTCTGAGAAATGTGAGCAAACGAGCAGGCTTTAAAAGCCCTTCCTTTCTGTCGATGGTGTGCTCTCGCAAACGCCACCTCAGTACCGATTCCATTCAGCCCTTGGCTCGCTGCCTCCAACTTTCCGAGCGAGAGCAGGAGTATTTCGAGCTCATCACCTTGCTGGGCTTGAGCGAGTCGGAAGAAAATCGTCGCCTTCTCACGCAGAAAATCCGCATTTGTTTTCACACAGGCTTGTTTCGAGAAATGATCGGTGAGGGAAACGCCTTTGCGCGTGCTTGGTACCTTCCGGTGTTGCGAGAGATCTGTGGTTTGCAAGAGTTGAGCCTCACGGCGAAGACCACACAAGACATTGCGGGACAGCTGGGCCTCACAGAAGACGAAGTGAAGGAGGGCTTTGAGCTGTTGCTACAGGAAGGCTTCTTACAAAGTGACGAGAGCGGGCGACTGCGGCGCAGTGAGCCAAGTGTGCACAACTTTGGGAAAACATCTGAGTTTGTGCTTTTGAATTACTACATTCAGCTGTTGGAAAAGAGCATCAAGGCCACTACTCAGCCAAAAGATCAAAAGTACTTTGAGTCTCTCACATTGGCCATTCCAAGGCGCCTCATGCCTGATTTAAAGGAACACATCAAACGCTTTTTCCGTGAGATCGACATGTTGGCTGAGTCTCAACAGGATCGCGATCGGGTTTGCCAGCTCAATCTGCAGCTCTTCACGGCCTATGAAGAAAAGGGAGAAAGACAATGAGAGCAAGCAAGATGATTGTGACCGCTGCAGCAGCGTTTGTGTTGATGTTTTTCGGTGGAGCTTCTGGGGCTTCCCCAGCTCTTTCAGGACACATGGATGGATTTCCTCTGATCTTGGGCTCGGGCTTTTCGACCGAGTCATATGTGGAGGAGGGTTTTGAGTTTGCCTTTTCTCACCCGAGCTCCTGGGCGGGACGAGTTGCAACACCGCAGTGTTCCTTCTCGGGTCGGTGCAAACAGGTGGTCTTTCGCAAAAGTTCGGAAGTGTCTTCCGTTGAGGCTGAGTTGACTCTACAGTTTGTTGGGGAAGCCCGAGTTTCGGGACAGGATCTCACCAGCCTGGAGCAACTGGAGGGAGAGTTGCGACGATTGTTTCCTGACCAGCAGTGGTCTCCCCTCCAACAAGGCTATGCTCTGGGTTTTCAGTCTCGGCAAATGAATTCCAACCAGGCTGAGAGCAGTTGGGCCTTTCTCTCCGGTGTGGGTCAGGTTGTCCTTGTGCAGTCCATCTACCCAGAGGGGAGCGTTGAGGCTGTAGAACTCGAGGGCATGATGCAAAGCATCCGGCGCACGACCGAGCCTCCCACTGTCTTGAGCGTGCGATCCCTTTCGAGTTCTCCACTGAGTGCTGGAGATCAGAGTTGCTGGCAGGTCGAAGCAGCTGATGTGGCTGGCCACCTCACACCGGAGAGTCTGTCTGAGTTTTTGGTCGTTGGAGATTTCTCACAAAAGGGTCTGTGGAAAACTGTCCGGTTTTCTCGTTCGCGGCAGCGACCCACTGAAGTGATCTACAACCTTTGCTACGAGGTCACAGCTGCGCAGGCCACGGAGCATCTGGTCTTGGAGTCATTCCGCATTGTCAACAGTCGGTCGGTTCCCGTCGAGTGTCGGTCTCAACCGGGCGCCGAAGACTCGCTTCGTTTCCTGTGTGGAAATGGGCGCAGTGAGCACACCACTCGCCGTCCAACTGCAGTGGTGACACAACCCGATCGGGAGTCGCCACAGGTGCTCTCAGCAAGACTGACTGCGAACGGTATCCTCCATTTGCGGCTTCAGGACAGCTCGTCCATTGCCACTTTGCAACTCATCTACCGCGCCGACCAACAACAAATCGAGCTGCTGAACACAGAACCTGGAACCAGTGAAGTTGTTGTGAAAGTAGCCCCTCAGGCGAGCTTTGGCCGCATCACTCTCCAGGAGCTTTGGATCACCGACCAGCACGGCTGGATCACAGCTTTGGGTTTTGACGGTCGCGCTGGGCACTATGTGGAATTCCGCAACCACGCGTTGTCTCAGTCTGCGCCTATAGCGGGTCGTGACCAACAGAAACCCTTGCAGCGAGTGATTTCGCGACCTGATCTCACAGCTCTCACTTTTTGGAAAGGAGAAGAACAATGATACGGGTTGTCACCCTCTTAGGGGCGTTGTTCACATGCTTTTGTACCGGGTGCTCAGGAATTTTGCTGGTGAACCCTCTCTGTGATGAAGGCAGTTTTGTTGTGCCCGAATCGCTCGTTGGGGATTATGTTGTGAGCTTGCCCGCCCAGCACCCGCTCATGACGCACGTGCCCGTGGTGGCGGAACTGGGCACACGCTTGCGTTTTTCAGAGGAGGGTTATCTGGAGATCCTCTTTCGTGAGTTGGGTAGCTCTGTTCATTCTCAGTTGCAGTCAACCATTGAAGATAAAGTGGTTGAAGCTGGCATTTGTTCGGTGGGAAACCGTTTCTATCTGAGTGAAAGGGAACGCGACAGTGGGCTCTATCGGGTGCTGGAACTTTTTATCTTCGAAAGAGGTTTCACTATTGCTGCTGTGGGAGCCGATGTGGAGGGGTTGCGCAACAGTGGTTTTCAACTCGTGCATGTTCCGGCAACCCGGTCCTTAGAAACGGAGAATGGTTTTGTGGGCTCGGGAATCTCCCAAGAGTCTAAGTTTGCCGTGTTCAATCCTCCTGGCTCAGAGCAACGGCTTCTTGAGCACTGGTCGGCGTCGCAGCTTTCTCTCTTTTTCCGACGCGTGCCATCAAGCCATTGGCAGCAGGGTGGAAAGCGGGCTGGCGGAGCCCAGCCTTGGCGGAAGTTGGGGGTGAAGGTGCGTGGTCGGCGAAGCTCGGCGCGGAACTAGGCTCTGTCTGACGAGTGATTTTCTTCTTGAAAAGAGCTCGTCAGTTTTTTTCCATGAAGCTAAGGATCTCATTTGCAACTTGGACCATGGCTCGACGTTCGTCGAGCTTTTTCTGCGCTTCTTGAAATCTCTTTGGAAACCCATCTGATCGCGAAGGATCTCCTGGAGGGAATCGTCTTCAGCATCGTACCAACGTCCACCTTTCTTGAGAAAGGCCGCAGCTTCTTCGTGGAGTTTGAAGGTCTTCTCAGTTTCTTCCAATGCGTTCTGAAGCTGAAGGATTGTTTCTTCATTGAACTTGTTTGTCACGACGTAGTCGTAGAAAATGTCCACTTTGGGGTCAGAGCTTTGATGGAACTGATGTTGGCAACTCGCGGCATGACCCGAAGTGTTCCCTCTGGTCCGTCACTTGGGTCTGCAGTATAGTGAGTGGCTGTTGGATTGCTGCGGGCGCAAGCTTGAGAAACTTGTTCTTTTTTGAGGAGAAGCGAGTGTTGGGCAAAAGCAGGGGATGGGTTTTTTTTGGTTTTGTCGCTGTGTGCGTGCTCTTGTTCCTTGCGCCAAAAGGAATTGACAAAACCAAGCTTCACAGCTTGGAAGGAGAGTGGGACTTTTGCCGATCTGAACACACCTGCGAAGAGAGGCTGTCAATTGCTGTTCCCACCGACACGCTCGCCAGTGATCTTATCCCCGCAGGTCAAATTGCCATTTATGAAACTGAGTTCGATCTTCCACATTTTTGCATCGAAGGGTGTTCCTTTGTGGCAGGAGAGATTGGCGATGCGGCAGAGTTTTTCTTGAACGGTCAGTACCTAGGTTCCCATGGCTCTCTTCCCCCGAGTTTTCGGCCGGCTAAGAGCTATCCTGTTGATATTGCGCTTCCTTCTAGTTTCTTACAACCTAAAAACACTTTAAGAATCAAAGTGTACTCTCCTCGAGCGTTTCAGAGGGGAATTCGTATTGGACCCGTTGGCATTGCCGAGAGATCAGCCGCTCGAAGCTTTTCCCTGCTTTCCCTCTTCAACTCGGTGTTCATACCCCTTGCTGGTTCGGTCTCACTTTTTATTGTCACTTTTTTGTCTTTAACTGGGCCACGGTTGCGTGGTCTTTTCGCGCTTCGTCTTCGAAGTGGAGTCATTCTGTTTGCAATGAGCTCTGCGGTTTATCTCTTGACTTTCTCCGGTGTGGCCAGAGAATTGGTGAGTAGCGATCTGGCCACACCCTTTCATTTTGCACTACGGGCTGTCTTTGATCTGGCTTCCTATGTTCTCATGGTGTCTCTGCTTCACAAAACCAGGCCCCAGAGCTTCCCATGGATTGTTGGAGCCTACATCACCTACATTTCGCTGTATGCCCTCGTTCCTGCTTTTGACAGTGTTTTTCCTCCTGATGAACCTGTAACATTGTTTGACAGGTCAGTGCAGCTGATGAGAATGGGTTTGATTTTCCCGCTTTTCCCATTCTCGTATGGGGTGTATGCTTCATTCTCACAGAAAGCTCCTGCAGTTCTTCGCGTATTTGCCTTGGCCCTATTTTCGATGAACATCTTCGACTGCTTCATTTTTCTCGGATTCGTCCAGTCGCAATTTCTTGGCAAGTTTTATCCAGTTTTTGCCGCTCTTGTCGGCTTCAACTACCTCCAGTCGCTTGCGCGAGCCGAAGACCGAGAACGCACTGCAGAATTGGAGAAACACACAGCCGTTGGTGTGGCAACGGCAGCCATCAGCCACGATGTCCGAAAACCCCTTTCCATGTGCAAGGTTGTGCTGAACGCTATCCAGTCGTTGACGGAGCCAGAGGCGCTCCGAAGCTTTGCAAAAGAAGCCATGCCCGACATTCATCGGTCGATCGATCAAGCGGAAGGACTCCTACAAGACGTCATGCAAGTTGGTGCATCTCGCGTGGAGCTGACCAAGGAGGAGGTGGCCCCTGAACAACTTGTGAGCGATGTGCTGGCCGACATCTTTCGCGGTCAGCCCCATGCGAACGTCAACATTTCTTTCACGGCGAAAAGCCAGACGGCGCTTCTGGTTGACGTGCATAAGGTCAAGCGCATTTTCTCCAATATCATCGTCAACGCCTGTCAGGCCATTCACTGGAAGGGCTTTATCTGGATTGGTGTGGTGCGGGAAAATGATCGCGTTCAGTTCACTGTGGGGAACTCCGGTTCGTTGATTCCGAAAGAGAGCATTGCCAGCCTTTTTGAAGCTTTCTTTACCAGTAACAAGCGTGGTGGCACGGGCCTTGGTTTGGCTATCGCTAAGAAGTGGACAGAAGCACACGAAGGTCGGATTTCATGCCGTTCTGAAAAGAACAAGCAACACCCAAATGGCTTCGTTGAGTTCATGTTTGATTTGCCAGCTGTTGAGTCCGCGTCATTGAAGAGGCCTGAGGTTCCTGACCACAGCAGTCAATACAGAATGGAACTCGCAATTGAAGGGCAGAAGAGCGAGAACAGGGAGTTGGATGCGCTCGTTGAGGAGGTTAAGGTCCGGCTTTCTGAGAGCGATCCGCTCACGGTTGTCGCACTCGATGATGAGACTCCTTATCTGAGGGGGCTCAAAATGACCTTAGATGAGCTTCAGCTCGGGGAAAGTGTTTCGATAGAGCTGTTTGACTCTGAGCCCAAGCTAGGGCTTCCCGAGTCTCTGCTTTACCTCGTTGATTTCGATTTGGGCCAGACTGATCGCAATGGGATCGATGTTATCTCCGACTTGAAGAAGCGCCGGAGTTCTGCGTTCATTTGCCTGCACACCAATCGAACGGATGCCGAAACATTTCGCTCGGCCCTTGATGCCGGCGCTGATACGGTGCACACAAAGCCGTTGACGGCCGTGCATTTTGCCAAACTTCTTCTTGAGGCCACCAGGCGTAGGTGAGGGCGGCTCCGCCAACGCTGGTTGCAGCCTAGCTCAAATAGAAGGCCTCAGCCTGCAGCTGTCTTGGCCACTTCTCATCTAGCAGAGAAAAAAGCTTCACTGAGTTTTCGCTTCCCAGTTTAGCCAGGGTGGCTTCCACTTTCACCTTCTGCTGGGGTAGCGCCACATTGAGGCTCACCTGAGCGGGCCCAGAGTGGTCTTTGAAGAAACGAATCAGTTCGTCTACCCGCTGGGGTTCTTTGGCCCATCGGGGGTTCAGAGTGAGCCGTAAAGCTCTTTTGCGCTCCTGAAGAAGGTCGTCTAGCCGACCCAACTCCACACAAGAGAGCCGAACACTTCCCTGCTCAATTCCCTGGCGCACATTGCATTTCACCCAAATCACATCCCCCGCTTCAAAGTTCAGCTCAAGGGCTTCGTACTGCTTTGGGAAGATGCTGATCTCCTGTTCTCCTGAGATGTCAGCCAGCTTCAGAATTGCAAACTTCTCGCCGTCTTTGTTCCTTCTTTCATCGATGGCCAGAAGCAGACCTGCCACGCGAGTCTCCCGGCGTTGAAATTCACCACCTTTGCGAAAGGAGCTCGACTCTTCATTCAGAGCCAGTGCAACTTGCCCCAAGGAGTACGATCGAAAAGCCTTCAGATCACTTTCGTAGAGCGAAGCCGGGTGGTTGGAGTGGTAGAAACCCAGCGCTTGCTTTTCTTGTTCCAGCTCTTGCAGCAACGGCCAAGGCGAGGCCTTTTTAGATTGAATGCCCATCATCAACGAAGGCAGATCGACACCTTCACACTCACCAAAGAGACCACCGCCAACGCTCGAGAGTCTTTCAAATTCGCGCGAGATGGTTCGCAGCCAAGAATCAAGGTTTTCTAGCAGATAGCGGCGATTGCGTTCCACAGTATCAAAGGCCCCGGCATTGACGAGGCTTTCCAAGGTTTTCTTGTTTAGTTTTTTGGCCCCCACACGAGCAATGAATTCAGGCACAGATTGAAAGTCTCCCCCATTCTTTCTCTCCTCAACGATCTCTTCGACAATGCCTTGACCCACGCCCTTGATAGCACCTAGCCCATAGCGAATGGATCGCTCAGAGGTAACTCGAAACTCATATTCCGAGGCATTCACATCGGGGGCCTCGATCGTGATTTGCATGCGTCTGCAGTCTTTCAGGTAATTCACAACCTTATCAGTATTGTCGAGATCACAGGAAAGGATCGCCGCCATAAAGCAGGTGGGGTGGTACGTTTTTAAGTAGGCTGTCTGGTATGTTACCCAACCATAAGCCGCCGTGTGCGACTTATTGAATCCGTAGGCCGCAAACATGGCCATCAGGTCGAAAATTTCCTCTGCCTTGGCTGCATCGATTTCATTTTCCTTTGCCCCCGAAACAAAGCGGAGTTTTTGTCGCTCCATTTCCGCAGCATCTTTTTTCCCCATTGCGCGGCGCAACAAGTCGGCTTCACCCAAACTGTAGTTGGCCAGCACGGCCGCAATCTTTTGCACCTGCTCCTGAAACACGATCACACCATAGGTGTCGGCCAAGATCTCTTCCAGTTGGGGCAGGGGGTACTCGATTTCTTTCTTGCCGTGTTTGCGCTGCACGAAGTCATCGACCATGCCGGAGCCCAGTGGACCCGGTCGGAAAAGAGCCAAAACCGCTACGATGTCACTGAAGCAGGAGGGTTGCAGTTCGGAAATGAGTTTGCGCATTCCGGTAGACTCAAGCTGGAAAACACCGGTGACATGGGCGGTTGAGATCATTTCGTAGACTTTGGGATCTTCCAATTCAATGGACTCGATGTCTAGCTTTGTGCCCTGCAATTGCTCAAGGTTTTTGACCGCTTTATCGATCACCGTGAGGGTTTTGAGACCTAAGAAGTCAAACTTAATGAGGCCAATTTTCTCGGCGTACTTGCCTTCCAGCTGGGTGAGAACCTGGCCTTCCGACTCCATGACGGGGCTGAGCTCTGTGAGAGGTCTGTCAGAGATGATCACACCGGCAGCATGAATTCCCAATGAACTCAAAGTGCCTTCAATAGCCAAGGCCCCATCCCACAGCTCTTGAGCCCTGTGATCGGTTTCAATGCGAGCTCGCAGTTTTTCCTCCGACTCCAGTGCCTCGGTGAGCCGAATGCCGGGAGACTCTGGAATGAGTTTGGCGAAGTCGTTGCTGTCCATGAAAGACCAGCCTGAAATGCGCGCGAGATTCTTGATAGCGTTTTTGGCCATCATGCGGCCAAAGGTCACAATTTGGCAGACGTTCTTTTCCCCGTAACGCTTGTAGCAGTAGTCGAGAACCTCTTGCCTTCTGTCTTGGCAAAAGTCAGTGTCGATGTCGGGCATGCTGATGCGCTCTGGGTTCAGAAATCGCTCGAAAAGCAAGTTGAAACGAATGGGGTCAATGTTAGTGATCTGCAGTGCGTAGGTCACAAGACTTCCCGCAGCTGAACCGCGGCCTGGACCCACTGGAATGCTCTGGTCTTTGGCCCAGTTGATGAAATCTTGGACGATGAGGAAGTAACCCGCAAATTTCATTCTCTCGATGATGCCCAGCTCGTGGTTGAGCCTTTCTTGGTACTCAGCCCAAAGCTCTTCAGAAAACGATTCACCTTGAGCATGCTCAATGGCCGGTCGCCGTTCGTCCAGTCCACGTTCTGCATAGCGGCGCAGACACTCATCGGCCGTTTCATCGGGGTTTTCGCTGAAGTCGGGCATGTAGAATTCGCCCGTTTTCAGCTCAACTTGGCAGCGGTCGGCAATGCGCAGGGTGTTGGCTAAGGCCTCAGGAAGGTCCGCGAAGCGCTTGACCATTTCCTCTTCGCTGGCCAATTCATAGGAGTACTCCTCATGGTCAAGAATTTGCACATCTTCGCGCTTCAGTTTGTGCTTAATGGCCAAAAGGGAAAGGTGTGTTTTCTTGTCTTCGGCGCTGAGATAGTGAACATCTGCAGAGGCCACCACACTCAGTTGAGCCTTTTGAGCCGCAGCAACGAGAGCAGGCCGTAGCTGCTTCTGCTCAGCCAAGCCATTGTCAACAATTTCAACAAACACATTACCGGGCCCAAAAATCTCCTTGAGCTGGCTGAGGTAAGTCTGTGCGCAATCAAAGCGTTCTTTCGCGAGCAATGTTGCACATTCGCCCTTCAGACAGCTTGTGAGACAAATGAGGCCTTCGGCATGTGACCGCAAAACTTCTTCTGTGACAACGGTGCTTTCTTCGCCATGGAGGTTTCTTCCCGTGGTGTTGGCAAAGCTGCAGACCTTCACGAGGTTCTTGTAGCCAGTTTCATTCTCAGCTAGCAGCACAAGGTGATGAGTTTTTTCTGGAAGGTCTTTGGAAAACGTTGCGCAATTGGCCTCGTAGCCCAAAATTCCGTTGATGTTTTTCTTTTTGCAGGCAAAGGAAAAATCAACAACACCATGCATGGCGTCGTGATCTGTGAGAGCGCAGGCTGCCATGCCGAGTTCACTCAAGCGATCGACAAGTTTGTTGACCTGTATGCAGCCGTCGAGCAGCGAGTACTCAGAGTGCACGTGAAGGTGAACAAAGCGGCGGTCAGCACTTGAGGTCATGATGGGTTTCCTGGCCGACAGAGAAAGCGAGAACTCGCACTCTCACAGTTGAGCTCTCAAGCGTTCTGGGCAGCAGAAGCAGGCTCTGAGGCCGCGGCGGACTGAGACTTTTTAGCCTCGGCCAATTTGCCCCGCAACTCGGCTAAATGTTTATCGTACAACACACACCAAGCCGGAGAAAAAGGCTCAGCCTCTGACTTTTTGGTGGTGAGGCTTTCGAGGGCTTCTATGAGACGGTCGTCTTCCAATCGGAAACGATAGAGGGACCGTGCCAAGCAGTTCTGAACCTTGCGATCTTCGCTGTAGAAATCAATTCCCTCAATTTTCCAAATATTGCGGAAAATCTTTTCTCCAACGGTGTCGGCCCTGTCAGGGCCATCACCCAAAATCACCCGTTTGGAGCGAGCCAGTCGATTTTTCACTTCGTCAACCAAATCATCCATGGAGCGGCCAGAAGACTTCGCAATATGGCTCTGTTGATTCACGAGGCGTTCGGCTTCTCGAGAAAGCCGATCCTCCATTTTGGCATCGTCTTCTAGGGTGTTTGCAATGGTGTCAATGACACGATCTTCCACGCGTTCATCAACTTCGTAGTCAAAACTCACGTGGTTTGAAAGCTTCAGCACTTTAAAGATGCGTTCGGCCAATCGTTCGAGTTGTTCTGATGATAGTCTCATATTTCTCCACGCTCTCAACCATTCTGTCTCGGCATTGTCTTTGCTTGGATATCTTGTTCCAAAGAGGGGGATATTTCAACTGCCGAATGCTTGCAATGGGTATTATTGTGCGTCGGCGGGAACCTCTGGCAACACACCGCCGTTTTCCTCGCGGAGCTTATCGAGGTAGTTGTCCAGTTTCTCTTCATCGGTGTCGCCTGGAGCGTTGGCAATTTCGGCCTGGGCTTTTTCAATTTGTTCTGCAGGAACACCACTTTGTTCAGCGAGTTCACTGGCTTGGGCAACCGATTTGATGATCTCCCGCGCCTGCTCTGGGGTGGGCGGTGCGGCCGAGTTCACAAGGTTTTCCAAGGAAAGAAAGAGAAAGGCGGTGGAGTAGATCGTGGCCTCAAAAGTGATGTCGCTGTTGCGGGCAGCTTCCGGAATGCTCTCGATTTCCTCTTTGGCGCGGCGGATCAGCGCAATGTTGGCATCTGTGGCGTCGGGAAGAATGCTCTGGAGAATCTCGTCTTCGCCGGCCCCGCCACCACTGTTGAGGGTTCGCTCCGTTAGCACGATAATACTGACTCCAGCCTCTCCCGCGAAAGTGGTGGCAAACAAGGCCCCTGCCTTGGCGTCATTCGGGTTTTGGCTCAGAAATGCTTCTAGCAAGGCTCGCGCATCAGCGAACTTTTCCTGCACTAACAAAAGCTGAGCTTCTTCCACTGGGCTACTGGGAGCCTGTGGCTCTAAGAAGTTGGTGGCGCAGGAGGCGACGAAGGCCGCCAGCAAGGTGAGTGAAAGACAGATGGCCCGGGGAGACTTGCTTCTCATCAGTACTCGACTCCTAAGGCGAAAAAGTAGACCGTGCGACCTTCCACGCCAACCTGCGTCCCAACTTCGCGTGTGTAGGTTCCTGCCTCAAGGCGTGTGAAGCCCAGGTTTAAGACCACTCCGCCTGTTGGGTATCCTTGAGAAACTCCGGCTCCAAAGCTGACTGAGCGATAAAACGTGAGCTTGCAGCCCGAGTAGGCGCGAAAGGTCCAATGCTCTTCATACGCAGCGAGCACGTCGCGCAGGTCGGCGGCGCAGTGAAAGGAGTTGTCACGACCATGAATGGTGAGCCCAACCCCTGCCCCAACGGTCTGGCGGTAGGGCTCCAGGTCGGCACCGAGATCGGTGTTGCCAATGTCGTGAACGGAGCCTGCAACGCGGAGGTCGAGGTGCTTCGATCGGAGCTGCAGGGTGAGGGCAGCGTCGGTGGACACTCCCTTTCCTCTTTTCAGCAGTGAGGTCAGTTTTTGCGAAAGCCCGTCAGGGTTTTGCACATCTTCGATGGAGATGTTGTCTGCCGCCTGCACCACTTCAACGTACTTCGAAGCAACCCCCAAGGAAATGAACTGGGCCAAAGCATAGGAGGTCGAGATGCCACCTCCGCCAACGCCATAGGCGCGGGCACGAACCTGTGGGGCACCCGCATCTCCGTAGCGCCTCACCGCAATGTCGGCGCGCACATTTGAAAAGCCCACAAGGCTGAAATAGCTGGTCACGTAGCCCAGAGCTGTGTCGTGCCCCACGTGAACGGGTGACTGAAGCGCGTTTTGGATGAGCTCTGGTGTGATGGGGTTTTCTGAGGTTTGGTTGGCGTAGGCTTCTGCTGCCGACTGACTCGTGGCGTTGTCGAGGTGCAATTGGGTGCGGAAGAAGGCCCAGCGGTGGAGGTTGTACCCGTAGGCCGGCAAGCTGGGGTTCAGGAAGAAAGCTCCTTCCTGTGTGGCCCGTGTGAGGCTTGCACCGCCAGATGCAAGGTCAAAGGGGTTTTGATACACCGGCTGGTGTGTGCGAAGTGGAAAAACGGTGGTGTTGTTGTCTGTGGTTTGTGACTGGGCCTGTGCAGGGTTTTGCAGGAGGAACAGGGAACCAAAGACCACCACGAGCAACAGTGCTGTCTTCAGGAACTCCGTTTGCCACTTTTGCTTTTGATTGCACACTGTTTCCAATCTCCCACACCCCAAGGGTTGATCGGTGCGCGCTGCGGAAACTTAAGAAGGATGGGTAAAAAGATGAATCAAATCAGTGAGCAATCCTCAATTCTTCCCTACCATGGGGTGTGGCCGGAGGTGGGCCAGTGCCTTTTTATGGCCTGTGGGAGCCGGCTTGTGGGTGATGCTTGCCTGGGTTCCCGGGTGAGCATTTGGTTCAACGCCGTTGTGCGTGGGGATGTGAACCGCGTCACCATAGGCGATGAGTGCAACATTCAAGATGGCGCTGTTGTGCACTGCACCTACCAGAAATGGGCCACACATATTGGAGATCGGGTTTCCATTGGTCATGGTGCTGTGGTGCACGGCTGCACCTTGGCCGACGACGTGTTGGTGGGAATGGGTGCCGTTGTGATGGACGGTGCAGTTGTGGGTGCAGGGTCAGTTGTGGGAGCGCGGGCGCTTGTGACCCAGGGCCAGGAGATACCGCCCAGAAGTTTGGTGGTGGGATCTCCAGCTCGCGTTGTTCGCACGCTCACACCGGAGGAGTCAGCGGGTTATGGGGACACTTACAAGCGTTACTTGCAATATGTGGAGGGGTTTTCCTACCCACGTTCTTCTCTGCCCGCCGCTGTGCGTTCTGCGAAAAGTGGAGGTTGAACATGGATGTGATGTTACCCACGACCATAGGAAAACTGAGAATTTTGTGTTCCCTTCCACTTTTTTCTGATGCCATTTGCATCCGTTCTCAGTCGGCGGCGGAACACGCCTTCACGAACGTGCTTCTCTCCATTGCTCTTTCGGCGCGATTGAAGCTGCCAACGAAACAGGTGCAAGAAGCCATTGAGCTAGCGATTTTTGCTGAAGTGCCAAAGGCTTATTTGGGAGATCCAAGCTTTTATTTGCGGCAAAGACACCCAGAAGTTCAGGCCATGTATCGAGAGGTGAGGGGAAGACTCTGGCGCGAAACTGAAGAAGAAACAACTCTGAAGAGCAGTCGCGACCCAGTTGTTTGTGGGCTGCATGCTTTGATTGATAGTTTTGCTGCGATGCTCTTCATTGAAAAGGAATCTCTGCTGGGGAATGGTTTTTTTCAGGCGGAACGCTACAAGACCCACTACCACAGCCTTCGGCGGAGGGCTTTGGCGGGAGAGAGCTTGCGACAGCTGCACCCCACCGAACCAGAAAAGGAAACAGACTCTGGAAGAAAAACTGAGCCAACAACTGCACGAAGTCGCACGGCTGAGGGTGAAATATGGAAGGGAGCGGTGGGGATTCTGGACGAATTGTTCGATCAAGCCTATCGAGCGCTCCGCGAAGAAGGGATCGGCTCTTACTCTGCAACTTTTGTTGGCATGCTTGAAAAGCTGAAAGAACACTTTCGATACAAGGGGTGGAGCTTCCACTATGAAGAGTCGGTTGGGGAGCACACCTATCAGGTGGTCTACATCTGTCGCTTTCTCGCCGAGGCTCTGAAGCTGAGCCCAGAAAAGCGCATTGATCTGTATCGTGCAGCGGCCTTCCACGACCTGGCGGAGGCGTACGCCTCAGATGTTATTTATCCCGTGAAGGTGCGCGAGAAAGACCTGGGCGACATGCATGCTGCTATTGAAGACAGCGTGTTAAAAGACATTTGCGCTGGTTTGGGCTTTGACTTACCCACCGATGCGATGGTTTGGGCCCTTGTTGACATTGCTGATCGCTTCTCTGCGCAGATCTATTTCGATCGTGAACGCCGCAGTGGCAACAGTCATTTTGACGTTCCGAATGTGTCTATGGAACGCGTCACGTTGAAGTACCGCGACACCTACCCTCAGGCTTTCGAGATTCTCAACGTGATTTGGGGAGAGTATACCGCCGCTATGAATGCACAGTCGAGCTAGAGATGGCGTTTAGCAATTGGACAGCCTGGCGAGGCTTCTCTTGCATCTGTTCTCGAAAATATTCCTTAAAAATCAGTTGATTAATGGAATTTGGACTTGCCGGCACATGGTTTGCAATCACAGCCAACAAGGCTTTGTCAGAACCGTGCCTCTAAGAGGTGCACCAACTTAAGGAGTAGACGGAATGAAACGAGTGGGTTTAGTTTTGATTTGCGTGGGGTTGGTTGTTGGATGCTCTGGTGACAAGAATCAGGCAAGCGTGGACAGCATGAACTCTCGAAAAATTGTCAGAGACCACACCACTGAGAACAACAGCTTCTTTCTTGAAGGAACAAAGACATTTGTTCGGGATGTTGATGTCGACGGTGAGCAGCACTTGTGTTGGTACCAGGCCAGTGGAAGAGAAGAGATTCCAGTAGGCCCGAAAAGAGACTTCGTCACAGACAATGAAATCAGTGAAGCCAATCAGAATATTAGAGTAACAAATCTCTCGCAAATGAACCTTCAGTCTATCAGCCCTGCTGCGTGGAAACAGGCTATCGAGGAAGCCAGAGATACGTCTAAATCTTCTCTGGCAGAGAGCTTGCTTGAACTTCTAGCCACTCCTCTCTACGACACAGCCTCCATTCTGGGTATCTTTGTTTTTGGGCCCTTTGCTCCTGGGCTTATGCTCTTTAAATTTGAGTATGCAGACGAGGCCCGATATCATCGGCAAACTTTGAAGGCCATTGACAGTATTGAAAAAGAAACAGAAAATTCGGAATCGAGAAAAGCTCTGTCAAGAGAAGAGGAGACACTCCGAGATCTCGTTTGGAGGGCGAGTGAGATCATGACGGAGCAAAAGCTCAATTCCGACCCGTGCGAGGCTGGAGTGGCTATTCCCGAATAGGAAAAAG
>JANQPW010000424.1 GCA_028285285.1 Silvanigrellales bacterium | reverse complement strand
CACCACGACGCCCTTCCCAAGCCTGCTGAAACTGGCTGTAGCGCGCTGCGCACCCTTCCCAAGCCACACGCTTTCTCTCAGCAATAGCACAAAATCGTTCGCAGGCCGCACTCAACACATCGCCGCGCTCTTCCAGCCATTTCTCGTGATTTTGAGGCTCGAGGAACTCTCGCCCACCACAAAACGGAGACTCCCAAAAAGCCCGAGTGACCACGCCTTTCATCTCTGCGGAACTGATCCGGCAGAGTCTGTTGAGAGGGAAGAAGTCTTGGCTCTGCACCCATTCGTGAAGGGCTGCAGAAGCCAAAGCACCCACTGCCACCTGCAGCCCATGAGGGGTTTTCGGCCGCTGGGAAATCGCTCGGTAGAAATCGACCACATGACTGATGGCATGCTCTCCCCCACTCTGGGGGGAACTGGAAGCTCCCCAATTCATGGCAAGCCCCGCCGCGCAAAGCGTGTTGGCCACGGCCTGCAGATTTTGCGGAAGCTCCAACACGACCTGCCCCAATTCCGCATCTTGGCGGGGTGGCTTTTGCAACAAGGCATGCATTTGCCGCATGAGCTCGGCGGCCTGAGGCTGAAACTCCTCCCAAAAACCCAGCACATCGGCAAAGGCCCAATCGGCATAGGAAACAAAGCCGGCGAGAAGATCTCCCACACCAGACCGTGTGAGCTCTTGAGGCGCAGCAGCGAGGATCTCTTCCACAAACCAAACTTCATCGGCCTGGCGAGAAGGCTGGGTAGACTTGTGGCCGGCCTTTTCGAGCACAGCAAAGGCCGACGTGAAGGCTGTCACGGTCAGTGCTGTTGGCAAAAAGCAGAGCCTTGGCAAAGAAACAACCGAGTCTGTGCCGAGCAAGTGAAGGGCATGCTTGACCACATCACACAGAGAACCGCTTCCCACGGCCAACACCACATCAACCGGCGTGGAGCGCTGGGTCAGCTCTTGAGCCAACCTCCCTGCAGCCTCCCAAGAGGCCAATCGATCCGGTTCAGGATACCCTCTTTCCGGAGCGAGCTCCTTGACCTCTCCAACACTGTGCAAAACTGAGCCCAGATCTTCTTCCTTCAAAAGACAAAGCCTTTTGGGAACCCCGTCGTGCATCACCAAAACCCGTTTTCCCGCGTGCTTCGCCAGGAGCCCTCGAGCACAGTCCGCAAAAGTGCGCTGCCAGCCCAAGCCCGGCAGTTCGCTGGCAAGTGAGCGGCCGAGGCCCTTCAAAGCCCTATCGAGCGGCAAAAAAACATTTTCATCCAACATGGGTGCTCCTGGGGCTGCGCTGCATTGTCCTTGCCATTCTCCAGGAAGCCAACACAACCACAACCAAAACAAGGGCCACTCCCTGGGAAAAGGAAAGAGGAGTGGAAAAAAAGTATCCCCGGGGATCGCCGCGAAAAAACTCATTTGCAAAGCGGTTGGCACACGACAGAACGGTCAAAGCCACACCCACGCTCCCCACAGGGAGTTTTGGCCCACCGCGGCAGCGCCACCAAAGAGCAACTGTTCCCGAAGCCCACAACGCAAAAGAAGCAAGACTCTCCTGCAACTGAGTGGGGTAGCGATAGCCGAGCCCCGGGCCCATTGCTGGCCACGACCAAAAGGGAGCGTTTTCGGGGTTCACTCCGGGAAGAAGGGCGCCATAGTCATCACCATTGAGCAGGCAACCCACACGCCCCACAGCCAGCCCCAAAAGCACAGCCGGAGCCACAAAGTCGAGGGCGTTCCAGAAATCCAGTCGCCACCGGCGCAGCAACACCACAGCCACCAAGCCCGCGCAGCCAATCGAACCGTAAAAAGTCAGGGGGCCGTCTACACTATGAGAGTGAGCATGGGAATGAGCACCAAAGTCTGGAACAGACGCAAGCCCCAGCAAGTCAACCAAGCGAGCTCCCACCAAGCCGACCGCATACACAACCGCAGAAAAAATCACCAGCTTTTCCAGTTCTCCCACAAAGGGGGCCCGACCCCCGAAAAGCTGAGGCCTGAGCTGGCTCACAAAGAACAGATGAAAAAAAGCGACGCAAAAGGCCAAAACAAAAAGAACATGCCAAGCCGGAACAGGAAAACCAAAGGCCTCAAACAGAACGGGTCTCATGGGCCATCGACGACCTCAGCGTTTTGCGTGTTGGTGTTGGGTTCGGGAGCCGCAGCGGCTGAAGGCAACTTCTCTTCCACGGCCACCGTAAAGTTCAGCGCCTGAGCCCATCGAGGTCCGAGAACTCCCACAAGAATGGACAGCACCACCAAGAGCCCCACCACCCGATTCAGGTGGGCAAACTCCCCACCCACCACAACGTTCACGGTGTGACGACTCTCTGGCCGCAACCACATTTCAACCATAATCGACAAATAGTAGTAGAGCGACAAACAACTGAAGATGACCAGCACCACACTGAGACCAATCAGATCGGCCGAAACCGCAGACCCGATCAACATGAACTTGCCAAAAAAGCCTGCAAGCGGAGGAATTCCGGCCAGCCCAAACAAAAACACGGTGAAACTCACAGCTACAAATGGAGAACGCCTTCCCAAACCGGCCAAATCTTCCTTGAGAAGATCTTCGCGATTTCCTTCTTCAAGCCAGGCCAACACGGCAAAGGCACCCAAACTCAAAATGACGTAGATCACCCCATAGGCCACAAGCGCTTCGCGCGCCACCAGACTTCCAGGATCTTTGGCGAGGGTGGCAAAGGCCAAGCAAAAATACCCTGCATTGGCAATGGAGGAGTACGCCAGAATGCGTTTCACGCTGTTGTGCACAAGGCCAAACAGGGAGCCAATCACAATGGAAACCGCTCCCACAAGCCAAAAATAGGTCACCAGAATTTCCGACTCTTGACCAAAACCGGTTCCCAAAAGACGCATCATGACCAAAGCAACGCTGAATTTCACCAGAGTGGCCATATACCCCGTGAGCGTGGAGTGGGAGGCCTGATACACATCGGGGGCCCAAGAGTGAAAGGGGGCTATGGCCAACTTGAAGCCCAAACCAGAGAACAACAAAATGCCACCCAAGATCGTGAGTGGTGTTTCTGTAACCGAAAAGCGGATGCTGCCCCAATCTGCAAAGCTCAGGCTGCCCACATGCAAGTAGCAGAGGGCTGCACCCATCAAAATAAAGCCTGAAGCACAGGACCCCAAAATGAAGTACTTCACGGCTGCTTCAAGGCTCTGAGCACTTTCGCGCTGGTAGCCCACCATCACGTAAAGCGACAAACTCATGATTTCCAGAGAAACAAAGAACGACAGAAACTCACCCGCTGCCAACATGGTCATCATGCCAGCAGAAGCAAACAACAACAGCGCCACCATGTCGCTCCGCAAGAGCAGCCGGCCCACATTGGTGAGGCTCGCCATCGAAACCGTGAGCAGGGTGCCCAAAGCCACCACAACAAAGCCGAGTTTAGAAACATCATCGAGCAAGATACCACTGCCAAAAAGAGCCAGCGGACGAGTGGGCCAAAGCACAAACGGCACGAGGGCCGCAGTTGCACAAGACACCAACGCGATGCCGTAAGAAGGGAAGTGAGGCTCACTCATGCGCCCCCGGAACACGCCTGTCATCAACGCCACAAAGGCGCCCAGGATCATGATCAGCACAGGGGCTAGGAAAACAAACTGATCGAGGCTCGGGAGAATTTCAGCAAGCCGTTGCTGCACAGCGCTGACGGCTTCAGGGTACTCGGTTTTCATTGCGCTCTATCCTCACTCTCAGTCTTAGAGTCACTCCGTTTGTTTTCCAGCCTCTTCGTTGCGGAAGCAACGTGATGCTCCTGCTGCTCGGCTATCAGCTCGTTCATAGACACCAGCCGAGCACGATAGGGCTCACCCATGGCCACACTCCGTTTGAGGTGCACAAGCGTGGTTTGTGCATGATCCAAAATGGGATGAGAAGCAAAACCAAACACGAAAATGAACACACAGAGAGTTCCCAAAACGAATGACTCCCTCGGGCCCACATCTTGCAAGCGATTGTTTTCCGGTTTGGTGATGGGCCCCCAAATCGTCTTCAGCGCCATCCACAACATGTACACGGCCCCAAGAATCACGCCCGTACCGGCCAACACTCCGTAGAGAGGATCAGCCTTAAACACTCCCAACAGAATCAGCCATTCACCAATGAAGCCTCCCGTGCCAGGGAGGGCGACCGAACCCATGGTTGCGATCACAAAAAACACCGCATACCAGGGCATCACCTTCGCCAAGCCACCAAACTCGCTCATCTCGCGTGTGTGACGTCTTTCATAGATCACACCAATGAGAAGAAAGAGAGCACCTGTTGAAATACCGTGGTTGACCATTTGATAGAGAGCCCCATTGAAGCCCTGCTCGTTCAACGCGAAAAGACCGGCAACCACGAAACCCAAGTGGCTCACGGAAGAATAGGCCACCAACTTCTTGATGTCAGTTTGACGCCAAGCAATCAGAGCCCCATAAACAATGCCCACAATCGATAAGGAAATCAGAAACGGTGCCGCCACCTTAGACGCATCGGGAAACATGGGGATAGAAATACGCATGAGCCCATAGGTGCCCATTTTCAACAGCACACCAGCCAGTATCACGGAACCCGGAGTGGGTGCCTGCACGTGAGCATCGGGAAGCCAGGTGTGAAAAGGAAAAAGCGGAACCTTAATGGCGAAGGCGAAGGCCGTTGCGGCAAACAGCCAAAGCTGTGTTTCCAGCGGCAAAGACGCCGCAGTCTTGTAGAGCTCAATCAAACTGGTTGTGGGTGCGTTCCCCGGTATTTGACCGTGCAGGTAATAAAGATAAGCAAAAGCCACGAGCATCAACAAACTGCCCACAACGGTGTAAAGGAAAAACTTCGTCGTGGCGTAAATGCGCTCTTTGCCCCCCCAAATGCCAATGATGAAATACATGGGAATGAGCATGGCTTCCCAAAACACGTAAAACAGCACGAGATCGAGCGCCACCAATGCGCCAATCATAGACGCTTCCAACAACAGAAACAGAGCGAGAAACTCACGCATGTTTTTCGTGATCGAGGAGTAAGAAGACAAAACCACAAGCGGACAAAGCACGGTGGTGAGAATAACAAGGATCAGACTCATGCCATCAACACCCACGATGTATTCAATACCCGTGCTGCGTGGCAGCCATTCCAAGCGTTGTGCAAACTGAAAATCGGAGAGGCCTGGTAAAAAATAGGCCACAAGATGGAGCGAAAGGAGGAGCTCAACCATGCACACGCCCAAGGCAAAGGCCTTTTGCGCACCGACCGCTGAAGCCGGCAGCACATACAAGCCAACGATTCCCGCCAGAGGGAAAAAGATCAGCAAGGTCAAGATCCATTCATGAACAACAGCCATATCAGATTCTTCCTCTCGGGACTAAGACACCGCAACAAGCACAAGCACGAGCACACTCACAAACACCAACTTCAAATAGTTTCGCAAGAGTCCCGATTGAACATCACTGATCACACTCGTGACCAAATAGACTCCTTTGGGTCCGTCGTTGATAAAGCCCTCAATCAGGCCCCGATCTCCAAAACGAAAGCAGTGATCGGCAATGCTCTTTAAGGGGTTGTAAATCAACCGCGCGTAGAGTTCATCCACGCGCCATTTATCGAGAACCAGACGGTAGAGCGCACCAAAGGAATTGGCCAAGCCCTTCCCTCCTTCAGGTCCGCTGCGGTAGAGCACAATGGCAAAAAGAGAGCTCGCCGCCATAGCCACCACAGATGCCCCCATCAAACCCCATTCTAGGGCCGTAGAGCCGTGGCTCTCACCCCGCATCGCCAACATCGTCTCTTTTGCAGGGGCCAAGACAGGTTTGAGCCAGCTGGTGATCAGGTTGTCTCCGTCGAAACCAAACAGATGGCCAATAGCGTGTGGAACCGAAACATAGCCGCCCACAATGGCCAGAACAGCCAAAATCATCAGCGGAGCGGTCATGTTCAAAGGGTTCTCATGGCAGTGGGCCTCAGCCTCGCGGTCCATACGTGACTTTCCGAAAAAGACCAGAGCCGTGAGGCGCACCATGTAGAAGCTCGTGCAAGCCGCAGCAAGGGCTCCAACCCCCCACAAAATGGGGTGCCCATAGCTCCCCGTCCAGGCATAATAAAGAATTTCGTCTTTTGAGAAAAAGCCCGAAAGCCCTGGAAAACCAATAATGGCCAGCGTGCCAATCACGAACGTCCAGCCGGTGATCGGCATTTTCCGAATGAGGCCACCCATTTTTCGCAGGTCTTGTTCATGGTGCAGAGCATGAATGACGCTGCCCGCTCCCAAGAAGAGCAATGCCTTAAAGAAGGCATGGGTCATCAAGTGTGCAACACCATATTGAAACGCACCCACACCGCAGGCCAACACCATGAAGCCCAACTGCGACACTGTGGAATAGGCCAGCACTTTTTTGATGTCGGTTTGCACAAGGCCAATGGTTGCCGCAAACAGAGCTGTGGCGGCACCGACAACGGCAATAGCCATCATAGCCACTTCACTATGAACCAAAAGAAAGCTCATGCGCGCCATGAGATAAACACCTGCAGTGACCATGGTTGCCGCGTGAATGAGAGCTGACACAGGAGTTGGGCCTGCCATGGCGTCGGGAAGCCACACGTAGAGCGGAAGTTGAGCCGACTTTCCTGTGACCCCCAACAAAAGACACAAACCAATGAGGGTCACTTCCAGACTGTGTTGCTCAAACCAGGCTGGCGAGAGAGAGGCCACTGCCTCACCCAACGAGGCATAGTCAAGCGTTCCAAAAAGCTTCACAGAAAGAAACATGGCCACAAGAAAGCCCAAATCACCGACCCGGTTGGCCACAAAGGCCTTCATACCAGCGGCAGCATTGGCCTCTTTTTCAAACCAATAGCCAATCAAGAGGTAGGAGCACACTCCAACTCCTTCCCAGCCCAGAAAGGTCACCAACATGTTGGAGCCAAGGGCCAAGCACAGCATAGAGAACACAAAAAGGTTGAGATAGGAGTAAAAACGGTAAACCCCTTTTTCATGACTCATGTAGCCGGATGCGTAGATGTGAATGAGGCTGCCCACACCAGTGATGATGAGCAATAGTGTGCCCGACAAACGATCCACACTGACTTCAAAGGGAATTCGGAAGTCGGATCCGCCGGCGGTGGCAATGTGAATCCAGTCAAAAAGCGCCAACCTCACAGCGCTGCCCGACTCAAGCACCGGACCGAAGACCAACGGCACAGACAACGCGAAGGGCACAGCGATCGCCAGTGTTCCCACCGTTGCCGACACAGCCAATGGCACACGACGAAGCACAAAACCATTGAGAATGGCTCCCACAAGGGGAAGGAACAAAATGAGTCCCAACATCACCGATTCATATTCCTGCATATCAACCCCTCAACAGCTTCAGATCATCGGCTTCGATGGTGCCCCGTTTGCGATACAAAGCGATCAGCAACGCCAAACCAATAGCGGCCTCGCATGCCGCCACGGCCATCACAAAGAACATGACAACTTGCCCATCGATGGTGCCCGTGAGGCGGCTAGCTGAAACGAAGGCAAGGTTAGCCCCGTTCAAGATGAGCTCCATTCCCAGCATCATAAAAATGATGTTCTTCCGAAACATCACTCCCATGAGCCCAA
>JANQPW010000415.1 GCA_028285285.1 Silvanigrellales bacterium | reverse complement strand
AAGGAGATTGTGCGCCTCACTTCGTTTTGGATCGACACCTGGCTCAAACGAAACTACGACAACTTGGAAACACGCTACATCATCCATGATGCGGTGGCGCGAGAGGTTGACGAGCACACGTTTTATCACACGAAGGAAAGCGGCGGCACCCTGATTTCCAGTGCCTATAAGCTGTGTGAGAAGATCATTTCGGAAAACTACAATGCCGATGAATGGAACATCTACTACTATCACTTTTCCGACGGTGACAACTGGAGTGGCAACGACACCAACGAATGCATGAACATTCTCGAAAATGTGCTTTTGCCCATTGGAAACATGTTTTGTTATGGCCAGGTGGAAAGTCGATACGGAAGTGGACAGTTTCTCAAAGATCTCGAGAAGCAATACGGAGAGAAAACGGAAAACGTGATCATGCATCAGATCAAAGACCGCGATGGCATCATGGGTGCCATCAAGGCCTTTTTGAGCAACGGGAGGTGAGCAAAAATGGTAATGGATCCGCGGCTCCGGAGTGAACCACCCGAAGACCTTCAAAGAATCATCGCGGATATCGAGGCGGAATGTGCCAAAGAAGGTTTGGACTTCTTCCCCGTGATCTTCGAAATGGTCGACTACGGCCAAATGTCAGAAATTGCGGCCTATGGGGGCTTCCCTACTCGTTACCCCCATTGGAAGTTTGGCATGGAGTTTGAGCAGCTCAGCAAAAGCTACGAGTACGGGCTGTCGCTGATCTATGAAATGGTCATCAACAATGACCCTTGCTATGCCTATCTGCTCAAGAGCAACTCTTTGGTGGATCAAAAAACGGTGATTGCCCATGTGTATGGGCACTGCGACTTTTTCAAAAACAACTACTGTTTCGCACCCACAAATCGAAAAATGCTGGATGAAATGGCCAACCATGGAAGCCGCATCAGTCGTTATATTGAAGAGGTGGGTCATGACGAAGTCGAGAATTTTCTCGACGTGTGTTTGTCGCTGGAAAACCTGATTGATCAACATGGAACTCACATTCGACGTGAGCCCCGGGAAAAACGTGACAGTTACGAAGACTTGATCACCCCCGACAAACGCCCCATTCCCAAGCTGCCCTCGCAAAAGAACTACATGGACAGCTACATCAACCCCAAAGACTACATTGAAGAGCAGGAAAAGCAGATCCTCAAGCAGTATGAGCGGGAGAAGCAGTTTCCGGAGCACCCTCAACGTGACGTGCTGCAGTTTCTCATCCATTACGCTCCCCTCACCAAGTGGCAGCGCGATGTGCTCAGCATTGTGCGAGAAGAGGCCTACTATTTTGCACCGCAGGGCCAAACAAAGATCATGAACGAAGGTTGGGCCGTTTACTGGCACTCCAAGATCATGACCGAGTTTTCCCTCACCGACGCTGAGATCATCGACTATGCCGATCACTACGCCGGTGTCACAGCCACCAATGGGCAAAGCCTCAACCCTTATAAAATTGGGGTGGAACTCATGCGCAACATTGAAGAGCGGTGGGACAAGGGGCAGTTTGGCGTGGAATATCTGCATTGCGACGACCCTGCAGTGCGCCGTGCTTGGAACAACAAAGCGAACAAGGGGCGTGAGAAGATTTTTGAGGTGCGAAAGTACCACAACGACATCACCTTTATTGATGAGTTCCTCACAGAAGATTTTTGTGAAGACGCAAAACTCTTCAATTGGGCGACCGATCGCCGCACGGGTGACAAGGTCATTCAAGATCGTGTGTTTCCGCAAATCAAAGCCCAACTTCTCGATGCG
>JANQPW010000410.1 GCA_028285285.1 Silvanigrellales bacterium | reverse complement strand
TTTGCCTGAGGTCAACATCTCGTTTGGCGCTTGGTATCTTCACAGACTCCTCACGTATTACAGGGGAGACCTCATTCGCGCTGTGGCATCTTACAATGCGGGGCCTCATGCAGTTGATCGCTGGAGCGGGCAGACTCCGGAGCTAGAACTGGATGAGTTTGCAGAGAACATTCCGTTTCAGCAGACTCATCAATATGTTCGTAAGGTGTTAAAATATATGGATATTTATCACCGCCTCCACCTGGGAAGGAAAGAGGCTGGCCTCGATCTTCATTTGGAGCCCCAGCTGAAGAGCCCAAAATCGGGCATGGAGATGTTTTAGCGGTAGCAAAGTCTGTGAATTTGTCGTATCTCGGCCATTCAAGTTGACCAGAACCGGGCCCGGACCACATCCGGGCGCTTTCATGTGGGTTGAAATATGATTGAACGGAAAGCGAACAGCGGGTCGGCGAGCGAACACATCGTTCGCTTGAAGAACGTATGCAAAACTTATCCTAACGGAACCGTTGCGTTACGTGATGTTTCCTTCGATGTGCCACGAGGTTCCTTTGTCGCGGTCATCGGTTTGTCAGGATCAGGAAAGTCAACGCTCTTGCGTTGTGTGAACAGACTCCATGAGCCCAGTTCGGGTCAAGTCGTTTTCAATAATCGTGATATCACTCAGCTGTCTGAAAGAGAGATGAGGAGTGTTCGCCGCGAAATTGGAATGATTTTTCAGCAGTTCAATTTGGTGAAGCGCCGCGATGTGCTGTCGAATGTGATGATGGGTAAGCTGGGAGACAAAGAAGGCACCTTTGGTGGAGGTGTGCTGGGGCGCTGGCCGAAAGAATGGGAAGAGCTGGCCCATGAATGTCTTCGAACAGTGGGCATTGAAGACAAAGCTCGCGTGCGGGCCGATGGTCTCTCGGGGGGGCAGCAGCAACGTGTGGCCATTGCCCGCAGCTTAATGCAAAACCCTAGCTTGTTGTTGGCCGATGAGCCTGTGGCGTCGCTCGATCCGAGCACCAGCAATTCCGTGATGAATTATCTCAAGATGCTCAACGAAGACAGGGGTATGACCGTTGTCTGTAACCTTCACTTCCTGAGTCTGGTGCGAGAATACTCCACCCACGTCGTGGCCTTGAAAGCAGGCCAGAAGGTTTTTGAAGGCCGGCCTTCGGAAATCAATGAACAGTGGTTTCAGGATATCTACGGTGAAGATGCGAAAGAGGTGGAGATCCGCTGATGAGAATTCCAAGTTTTGTACCCCTTGTTGAGTCGGAGCGCCGCCGTCGAGAGTGGTCGGGTTTTGTTGTCGAAGTTTTGTTGTGGGCCTACGCCGTTTTTGTTTTGGTGCGCATCTTGGGAGCCAGCGTGCTCATGCCCTTTGTGGAAGACGCCGCACTCGATCATGAAGTGGGCTGGGCTATGAGCCTGGTGGAGTGGTTTGAATATGATAGCCGTTACATCAGCTTTGATTGGTCCACCGTGGCGCTCGTTGGTTTTGTGGGCTCCCTCATTGGTGCGGGCGTGGGTCTCACTGGGCGCGGGTTTGGAACCTGGGCGGCAAGCATCACAAAACCCCAAGACAACACCCCGGAAGACAGCCTGCAGATCAAGAACCACTGGCGCTATGCTCGCTTGGAGGGGTGGTTTTTTATTGCACTCACCCTTCTCACGGGTTGGGTTGTGACCAAAATTGATCTCGGCACTCTTTTAGAGGTGCAAGGTCTCCAAGGCTTTGCACGAC
>JANQPW010000406.1 GCA_028285285.1 Silvanigrellales bacterium | reverse complement strand
GTCGGACTGAATGGCCTCGGGCATGGCCTCATAGGCCTCTTCATTGCCGATCATCTTGGAACTGAGCTCCTTCACCAGCTGGTCGAACCTTCCCAGTTGATTGATTTCATCGCTTCCAATCACGGGCCGGCGATCCACTGGCGACCTCACCGACAGCACTTCCGACACGGTTCCCCGCGCAAAGGAAAATCTCAGGTCGAAGAAGCTCAGAATCTCTTCTTTCGCCTCCGGGGTGAGCTCTGCAGCTTTCAACCGCGACAGCGCTGTGGCGCACAACTCTTTGTGCTGCCGTTCCATGTTCTTAAAGCAGGGAAAGGCCGCAGCTGTGTTGTAGAAACCGTAGTATTCGGAATCTCCCGCATCGGTGAGTTTGCGGATCTTCACCTGCTCTTGGGAAATACGCCGTGCCATTTCAGAAAAGACTCGCGACAGAAAAGAAACCCCCAACCCTGCCTGCACGTTGTTGAGAATTCTCGATATGGGAGACCAATTGGCAATGTCAACCTGGCAAAGCATCATATCCGTGTATTGCACCTGCGACCCTGCTGCCAGCAGGCTGGGGTTTTCAACACTGCTCTTTTTGCAAAGCGAGCTCACACCCGTGGCAATGTTGTAGTTGCGGTTCACCTTGTCGAGGTGGTGGGCCGCCAGGCTGTCCACCAAGAGCTCCAGGTTCGCCCGTTCTGCCCGGCTCAAAGCGGAGGTGTGCCGCAAACGGAGAATCAGGAAGGTGTTGGCGCCGTCTTGTCTGGCCAAAATGGTTTGTTCCGGCGAGCTGCGAAAGCGGCTCGATTGCGGCAAGGCCAATGATTGGCTGCTCACTTCGCTGAAAAAGGTGGTGTCTTTTTGTTCTTTCACCTCGCAGGTCACTTCGTAGCTTTCATCGATGGTGCAGCAATGGAACAGGCGAAAGGCCCCGTTGATCTCATCAAGGAACTCCCCATACATCTCTGTGACCTTGAGCTCCAGCAGCTCCCGTACCGAATGATGGAAGCGGTGCAGCGCCGCATTGCTCACGCTCGAGAGCAGGTCTTCTGTGGTGTCAAAGCCCCGCTCTGCAACAGATGCGCCACTTTCGACTGGGCCGCCACCAGCCTCTTCCAAATCGGCCTTGGCCAGAGCTTTTCGCAACTGGCCACTGATCTGCTCCTG
>JANQPW010000391.1 GCA_028285285.1 Silvanigrellales bacterium | reverse complement strand
TTTGTGGTTACCTGTGGTGGCAACAGCTTCTGCCAACCATAGGCCAACGGCCCCGCGTCAGGCTCTCCCAGCGCATGCCAAGCAACCCCAAATTGAATTCAGCAAGCTTCCCCCAACGATTGGGCTCTCAAAACCACCCTCCTCCTTCTCACTGCCTTTTTCCGATGAATCCATTTCTATGCGCCCGAGTCGAAGAACCCTCAAACGAAGACTCGAGGCAACACTCAAAAACAAGGATGTTGCCGAAGCTGTGAAGGTGAGAGTGCCCGAGGGGGCCCTTCTGTCGACCCTCTCAGCACTCGCCACACCACCTCTTCGCAAAATTTTGACAAACACCCACCCTCGTGAGGGAAAGGCGGTGGAAGTTCTTTCTCCTCAAAAAGCTCATGCCACAGCTTTTTTAACGAGCATGAGAAAAAGATTGCGCAACGGAAAACTGCGCCTCGATGCGCGGGATCTCCACTGGGTGAGTTTGTCGGCCTTGGCTCAGCAGATCAAAAGAGAATCACACCTTCCTTCCTTTGCGACCGATGATTGGATTCAAGCAGCGGAGGGCCCAAGCCAATCTCTCCGATTTCGGCAGCACTTTGGAAATGCGTTTGATTCACTGCACGACCACATTTTGCGGCTGCAAAAAGAAAGCAAAACCCTTAAGGCCACTGAGCTCTTGCCCCCTCACATGAGACGGATCTATGGGAAATATTCGTCTTTTCGTGGTCGCAATTGCTTTGCCACCTCTTTGATGTTCGCCAATCCCAAGGTGATCAGCGACCGGAGTGTGAACATGGTGAGGGAAAGCGATCATCATTTCACTATGATCAACTCAGACGAGTTCGACAATGCCCTCTGGCGAGGTTATCACCGACTCAGTCCTCAGCAGATCCAAAGCGGTTTGAGGTACGGCGACGTCGTGGTTTTGATCGATCGGGGGCGTGGCAGTGGGTATCGCTCACTCCGACACGCCGCCGTTCACATCAGCGGCTCTCTCTACTTTCATAAGCCCAGCAAATCAGCCTCCACACCTGTCGAATTCACAACCTGGAGAAAGATCATCTCAACTTGGCAACCTCATGCGCAAAAGCTCGACTACTACGTCTACCGAAAAATCCCTTTTGTTTCCGGTTTTTACCTCGAAAACACAACCCGCAACGAAAAAATAAGCTGGACGCCCTAGGCGCCATCGGATACAGCAAGCCACAGCTGATATTACGGGGTTTTTTGACATGCTTGAAACGGGGCGCAGGGGCGCAAGAATGGAATCGGGATCTGATCGCAAACAGAAACACATTTTTCGCCGTCGCGATCCTCTGCTTGAAGAGAGCCGGCGCAAAAGAGGCGCACCTCACACCCCAAGAGGCATAACCACACCCGACGCGCCCTCCGACCAGCACAGAAGCGTTTGCCGTGTTGCCGAAATGTGTGGTGGCTGCCCTCGGGTCAACCTTCCCTACGCTGATCAGCTTGCCCTGAAGAAGAGTAACTTCGAGACAATGCTGGAACGAAGCCGGATCAACCCCCAGGTGAGACTGGGCTCTTTTGAATCTTCACAGTCTCAAACCCACTATCGACAAAGCGTGAAACTTGCTGTTTCTTCAAAATACAAAGACGGAAAGAGTTGGATTGACATTGGCCTGTTCAAACCAGGAACCCACGACGTCTTCGATATTGGCTTCTGCCCAGCACAGAATAAGGACATCAATGCCCTTATTCAGAGTGTTCGCTTTGCCCTCGGCGACAATAAAGTTCCCATTCACGCCCAACGCATTGACGCGGAAGGAGGGGGTCGGTCTGGTGTTCCCCGAATTGTCACTCCTGGTGTGCGCTATGTTTTAGCCCGCAAAACCACTGGAACTGACCGACTCTCCCTCTGTTTCGTAACGTCGGCTCCTCTCTCAGCAAAGCTAAAGATTGTGGCCCGCCAGTTGAAGCAGCGACATGGAAACCTGGAGTCTGTGAGCTTTCACGTCAACACTCAAACGGGCAACCCCATTGTGGACCACGAACAGGAAAACCCAGCAACGGTTCTCCTGGGAGAACTCTTTGTAGAGGAAGAGATTGCTGACCTCCGCCTCGAACTGCACCCCCACTCCTTTTTTCAAGTGAACCCTCCTGTTGCCGAGCGCATGTACCGCCGCATTTGGGAACTTGCCGAGACCCGCTCCCATGAGCGCTGGCTCGATCTCTACTGTGGGCTCGGTGCAATTGGCCTTGGTGTGGCAAAAAAAGGAACAGATGTGGTGGGAATCGATGAAACCAAGAGTTCTGTGAACTCGGCAAAAAGAAACAGCATTCTCAACAACTGCTCCGAACACTGGGAAGGGCTTGTGGGGCGCGCGGAAGAGATTTTGTGCTCGGCTTCCTCAAACAAGCTGCTCAACAACGCGGCACGCCCTTTCGGTGTGGTCAGTCTGAATCCCTCTCGACGCGGCTGCCAACCTGAGGTGATTCAGTGCATTGGCGCAAGCTCTGCCCACACCGTTGTCTACATGAGTTGCTCCCAAAGCACCCTGTTCCGAGACCTTGAACGGTTGGAAGCGCAAGGCTTCGAAACCAAGCTTGTGGAGAATTTTGACATGTTCCCCGGCACACCACACTATGAGACATTGGCTGTGTTGAAACGAAAGGTTCCCACTAGCGAGGGATAAGTTTGAGATTTTTTGTGCTTGTGGTCGCCGCGGCCCTCCTCAGCTTCACTGCAATGGCGATTTTGCTGGCCAGTCGGCGTCAGGCTCCCGAAGGAGCGGAACAACACGCTCGCCCAGAACGGCAGATATCTCAAGAGCACATTGTCCAACCCGAACCTGTTGTGGCGCCCAAAGGAGTTCACATTGACGTCACACCTCTTCCCCAG
>JANQPW010000390.1 GCA_028285285.1 Silvanigrellales bacterium | reverse complement strand
CATGGCCGATGTGAGAAACCTAAGCAGCCGGTTCGCCAAGCTCCAAAAGAGCTGGACCACAATTTGCACTGTGCTGCCGAAAAGCGTTTTCGACACCGTGTTCGAGTCGGAATCGGAAGAACTGAAAGAAATTTTCCAAATCACAGAGTGCAAAGATGGTTTGGCAGAGGGTCAAACCGTGCGCTCGGCCGCATTGTTCGCGGCAGCATTGCAGTTCATGTCGCAGGCAGCGGGGCTCTTTCAAACCGTTTTGGATGCCGATGGCAACAATGAAATCGACATTGCAGAGCAAGGAACTGCGGCCATTGCCAAACTCAACACGCTCCAAACGGAGACCTCGAGCATCTCCGATGCCAGCACGGTCAACGCAGCGGATTTCTCAAGTAACCTTTCTGCAATCAACACACAATTGGAAGAGATTCGTCAGCTCAGGGAGCAGATCACCGGCGAGATCGTGAACTACACCCTTGCCTGCTTTACTTTCGTAACGGTTCTGATTGCAAACATTCCCAACATTCCAAAACAGATCGCGCTCAAGATTGAAAAGGCGGCAAACCAGATCAACGAAGGGCGAGCCAAACTGGTGCAGTACACCTCAGTCGATGCCTCATCATCAAGCTCTGATCAGGGCAAAAAGGTAAAAGAAGCTGCGGAAAAGGCTGCCAAGACCATCGACGATCTCTACGCGAAAGTTGACGCCATCGAAGACCCTGTTGCGAAGCAAGAACGCCTCGACCAACTCAACGCGGAAAAAGACAAAGTCTGCACCAACTTTGAGGCAACCAAAACAGAGTTCAACCTTCCAGCCGACGTCACCGCTCCTGAAAATTGCGCAACAGCGGCCTCTCTCACAGGCACCCCTGCTCGTGTGGCTGGGGGAGGCTTCAAACTCTTTAAGCGCATTCCTCTTCCCAGTGAAATGAATCCAAATCTGGACGCAGCCGAGCCAACAGACGGCAGCACCCAGCTCAACTCCCCCTTAGAGTTCCGTGAAGATCTGCTCGAACTGATGCATTTTGGAGAGGGGATCCGCACACAATGAAAGGCATCGTCGCGGCCCTCGGTCGCCTTTTTGCCATCGCGCTGTTGTTTTGGGCCGGCTCAGCCCAGGCTTTGTGGCTCTCGGTTTACGGAGCGGGCGGATACGACACCGTCACGAGCCGGCCCGATCCATCGGTTGCCAGCGAAGGCTTCTCCTCACCCAACCCCTCCGGCTTGTCATACGGTTTGGGGGTCTCTGTTGAGCCCATGCGACTCTCTAAGGGTTTGCTGGGCCTTGCCATTGGAGGCGGTCTCAGTGGGTTTAGCACCTCCTGGCAATCGGAAGTGCGCAATGTTGTGCCCTTCGGGGTTGAAGTTGATTCCATCGGTGCGGGTCTCAACTCCGCGCTCAACCTCCACTTTTCGGGAGCTCGGGTCTACCTCTACGGAGACTTCCACTACGGTTTCTCCAACTCCTACGTTCAAGTGCTTGACGGCGGCTCGACTCCTGTGTTGAACAACACAGTGCACAGCATCATGCGTCTGACGGGTGGAATTGGGGCCGGGTACACCTTCGCCGGAATCACCGTTGCCGCTCAAGGTGGAGCCGCAAACTACATCATCGATCTCACCTCACCTGTAACCGACGACAACCCCAACCCCAAACGCGTGACAGACAGCTACCAAGACTGGCTGGGTGTGGTGCAGCTCGTTGTGGCATACGACATCATCTCTGGAGACAAGAAGGCGAAGGTCAAAGAGAAAAAGAAGAAGAAAAAGAGAAAGGGTAAGAAGAAACGGAGCAAGAGCAAACGGAAGAAGCGCTCTAAGAGCAAAAAGAGACGCTAAGCAAAGTTTCTACCGCCTCTCTTTCTTAGGATCTTTCTGACGAGACAGAGCCTAGAACAGCAAATTGTCAGAGCTCGTGGGGCTGTTTCGGCGACGTTCTCGGACAGCTCTATGAGAGCCCTTTTTTCTCCCACCTCGCGGGTTGTGGTGGTGGCGCTCTTGCCACTCGGCAACGATCATCATGAGCTTCAGAGGTGTGAGGCGCGAGAGATCCAGATCAAGCAGCTCATCTGCCCCTTCGAAAGACGGGGCTGTTTCCTCCATTTCTTGGACGGCCGGCTTCCGTTCCGCCGCTGCCGGCGGAACCCCGCCAACGGCGATGTTTCGCGACACAACATCATTTGTGAGCCGAGACAACTGCTCTTGAGCCCGATGAATCACCGACTCCGGCAAACCGGCCATTTGTGCCACGTGAATGCCATAGCTTTCGCGAGCCGCGCCTCGAACAATTCGATGTGTGAAAAGAATGCGTTCCTCCGGCAGCTCGGCCTGGGGGTTTTCATGCACCTCAATCTGCATGGCACAGGTGGAATCAAGCTTCTCAGCGAGCACACTCAGCTCATGGTAGTGAGTGGAAAAAAGAGTGCGCGCGCCCAGCGCCCCATTGAGCTCTTCCAAGATAGCCCAGGCCAGAGCAAGCCCGTCCCATGTGGAAGTGCCACGCCCAATTTCATCCATCAGAATCAAACTTTGCGAAGTCGCCTGACGGAGTATCTGCGCTGTTTCCGACATCTCCACCATAAACGTGGAACGCGCTCCCATGAGATCATCACCGGAGCCAATACGCGTGAAGAGCTTATCGCACAGGCCCACCTGCGCTTGCTCTGCGGGCACGTAACTTCCCATTTGAGACAGCACCTGAGCAAGGGCTACTTGTCTCATGATCGTGCTCTTACCGGCCATGTTGGGGCCTGTGATGAGGAGCACAGGCTCCGATTCTTCACTTTTTCCAACCTCGAGGTCGTTGGGCACAAAGCGCTGACCATGGCGCAGCATCTCAGACTGCACAACCGGGTGCACCAAGCCCCTGTATCGACACAACGCTCCACTGTCTATTTCCGGCAAACACCAACCCTGAGAAAAAGCCACCCGAGCCAAGGCGAGGTGAAGGTCGAGCAAAGCCAAAGCATCATTGAGCTGAGACAAAGGGCCCGTCCAAGTGCTGACTTCGGAGACCAACTTTGAAAAGAGCTCAGCTTCAAGCTCATTGCGTTTGTCTTCTGCACTGAGAATCTCCACTTCAAGCTCTTTGAGCTCGTCTGTGATGTAACGTTCCGCGTTGGTGAGGGTTTGCTTGCGCAGAAAGCGGGAGGGAACCTGCGTGGTTCGGCCTTTGCTCACTTCGATATAGTAGCCAAAGACCCGGTTGAAACCCACTTTTAGATTGGCAATGCCCGTTTTCTTTCGTTCTGCTTCCTGCAACTCCTGGAGCGCAGCTCCCGAATGAGAGGCCACCTGGTGCAGGCGATCCAACTCCCCGTCGTACCCTGCCTGGAAGAAACAACCCTTGCCCAATTGCGCCTGAGCATCTTCACCCAAAGCTCTATCGAGTGTTTGTAGGAGCTCACTTTCTCGAAAAAGCTCGCGCTTTGAGAGAATGCGCTGAAGAGCATCCAGAGAGCAGGAAGGCGCCTCAGGCGAACTGTCATCTTCTCGGCGCTCCACGTTGACCCTTGAGTCGACGAGCTCTCTCACCTCCAACGCAGCGTGCAAACTCCGCCGCAGAGCAATCAAATCACGTGGGGCCATCTGCAACTGAACCGCTCGCCCTGAAATGCGATCACAGTCAGCCACTTGCGCCAGCGCAGCACGGATGCTTCCCAAGAGCTCATCTCTCTCAAAAAAAGCTGTGGTGAGCTGCAACGCTTCCGCAACGTCTTCGGCGCGACGCAAGGGCATGGCCAAACGTTGCCACAAAAGCCGTCGGCCCATGGGGGTCACACAGTGGTTCAAAAAGGGGAAAACAGCCCCACTCTGGGAGGCATCGTCAACGGGAAACAATTGCAGATGCTCACGCGAAGAGGCATCGATGACAAGATGTTCCGACCAGCTGCTCCGACGCATGGTCTTCCAATGAAATTCCGAAGTTTTTTGGGT
>JANQPW010000355.1 GCA_028285285.1 Silvanigrellales bacterium | reverse complement strand
AATGGCCGTCTTCCCATAGCCAGTGAAGAGGGGAAGAATGATGGCTCCGCACCGCGCAATTGCGAGAAAAGCCACAACGAGATCGGCATTCATCGGCATCATGAGAGCAACGACGTCACCCTTCTTCACACCACCTGCTTTCAGTGCTCCACTGGCCCGAACGACATCGTGAAGGAGTTCCAGGTAGCTCTTGGTCGTGCACACCCCCGATTCTGACTCGTGCACGAGTGCGGTTCGGTGACCTTCTCCTTGTTGAACCCACTTGTCGACGCAGCTCTCCACAATATTCAGTTGACCTCCAACGCACCACTGCGGGCGGGTGGGGTCTTCAGATTCCCGGTGCACGGCCTCTGGGGCGACCTTGAAGGCGATGTCGAGGTCGCGGAGAATCTCTCCCCAGAACCACGCCGGGTCCGTTGCCGCTTTTTCAGACAGTGCCTCAAATGAAGGCAGTCCAGCTGTTTGGCGGAAGCGTTCAATCTGGCTGGTGCGGATCTGTTCTTCTGTGGGAGACCAAACAATGGGATGCTTGAAGACCTCCTGCTTGTTTTTTTCCACTTCTTGCTCCTTTTCAATGCCCCCCGCTACACTGATTGCGGGGTTCTTTTTCGGAATTGCGGAATTGGTGGTCAAACCATCTGATTTTTGCTCCAAGAGGTCAACACATGAAGCAAAGGACTGCGTTGGTCCTTCATGGTCTGAATCTTCATCCACGGCGGATGGACTTTCTGGCAAACGAGTTAAAAAAAAGAGATTTTGTGACCTATCAGATCGATTTGCCGGGGCATGGGGAGACCGAAACTCTGGCAGAATTTTCGCAGGTCACGTCACAAGCGTGGATTGATGAAGTTGCTCAAGCCTTGACGAGCCTGCAGCCCGATGTGGTGCTTGGCTACTCTTTGGGTGGTCTCTGCGGCTGTGCTGCTGTTGCTGAACTTTTGGAAAAACAAAATCAGGATCACTCCAGTGGTGGAGCCTGGAAGCCGCCACGAGGTCTTGTTCTTTTGGCGCCCGCGCTTGGCCTGCGTTGGTACGCGCCTCTTATGAAAATAATGGCGCCTTTTCCTCACATTGTGGTGCCAAGTGCCAGCCCTCGTGGATACCGCCGTCATCGCGGCACTCCCATTTCCACATATCGGGCATTGTTTGACCTGCGTCAGAGTTTTGAAGACAGTCTTGGGCAGCGAGGGCCCTGTTCGCTTCCCACACTGCTCGTGCTCAATCGTCGGGATGAGTTGGTTGACCCTGCTAAAACGCAGAACCTTGTGGCTGCATTCGCCGGAACAAGCATGGAGGTTTGTTGGGTCAGCGCCCGAGAATCGCGTCTCAAGCCACCCTATGCCCATCTTATGCTCGACGAAGATTGCCTCGGCCCGACGGAATGTGCCATGCTGCTGTCACGTATCAATGACTTTCTCAATCGCTCTTTGGATTAGGAAAAGAATGAAGAGATTCACAGCTGTGATCTCCGTGTTTGCCGCTCTGCTTTGTTTAGTAGCAGTTCTCCTCTCTGTTGTGGTTCTGAACGGCGAACCTTCTCCGACTTTGGGGAGCTCAGCGATCTTGTCCGAGCACTCGGAGCTTTGGAAATCGAGAGATGGCGAATCTTGGCTTTTGGGTGGAGAAGATTCTCTTGAGGGGCTTGAGAACACTGATTTTGTGCTTGTGGCATTTTGGTCGCTTGGCCTTGATGCGTCGTTTTTTCTCCTTGACGCGATCAATCAGCTCCCTATTCCTATTCGGCAGCGCATTCGGGTGATCACAGTTGTTGTGGGCGACGAAGCGTCTGGAATTGAGTTGGGTGCTTCCGACTTTTTGTCTCGCTGGAACATTGCAGATCCTGTGTTCCATGATTCTGAGTTCAGAGTTTGGCGTCAGCTTCGGGCGGGAGATTGGCCGTCTGTGGTTTTGTTGGATCGGGTGTCTCAGAAGAAGGTGCGCCGATGGGGCTTTTGGGAGTTTCTCCAGTTTGGGCAGACACAGTTGGAAAATGTGCTGAACGAAGCACAGGCAGTGGTCCAGAAGTCGGCCTTTCCACCGCTTGATCTCAGCCCCACGCTTTTTGCTTCCAC
>JANQPW010000336.1 GCA_028285285.1 Silvanigrellales bacterium | reverse complement strand
GCTGCAGCTCTGCGACGATCGAAACTTGAATAGCTCCGAAAGCCTGCCTTGAAGAAGTACTTCGTTCCGAGCTCGTCAGCTTCCACTTCGTGCCACTGTGCAAAGTTGGCAGCACCAATCAAGCTTTCTGCGTGGTTCCGAATACCTTCAAATAACTTCTCAGAGTGACTGAAGTTTTTCTCGTGTGCTTTTTTCGCTTTTATCCACGCCGCAATTTTTCCTTGAACTTCTTTTTTGGCTTCTGCCTCCAATCCGTCAAACCAAGCATCCATTGCTTTGGGGTAGTCCATGAGCTCCTGGTGTGACAGGCCGGTTTCGCCATTGGCCTCGGATTCTTCTGCTTGGGGCTCTGCCCCATCGGGTGAAGATTGCTCCTTAAGCTTGTGGTCTAAGAAGAGCTCCAGATCGGGAGATTCGAAGCCTCCCCCCTGGTTCCGAGCAGCGCTCTTGAAGTTCTTGAGAGCCTGACGTTCTTGAACCCTCTCCCGCAAGGTTTGCGACAGGCTTCTGTCGTACTCCCCCCGAAGAGTCTGCAGCTGTGTGTTCTCGCTCAAGTCGGGGTGGATAGAATAGAGGTTGCCTTGGAGACCGTGGACAATCCAGTGCAGATCAATCCATTGCTTTTCTTCTTCACGAAAACTGTTCAGAATGTTTTGTGTGAGGTCGCCAAAGTAGTTCCGCTCGTCGTGTTTCCTCTCGATGTGAACCAACTCATGACTCACCACGGTCGCCACATGGCGAAGCTCTCTCGCCAGAACCAGCGTTCCCAAGTCAAGTTCGATCTCCCCTTCCCCTGCGTTTCCTCCAATGCTGTTTCTGTTCCCAGTGAGGTTTATGCAAAGCGGTTGCTTGAGGTTGTTTGCCGAATGGATGTGTTTTGAAAGCGCCTTGAGAAACTTCATCGCATCGGGGAGGGATTGTTTTCCAAGGTTCTGGAAACACCGCGGAGAGTTTCTATGGGCCGCCAAATCACGCGAGCCGCTCAGCTCTTCCGGCGCACAACTCAGAGTCATCCACGCACTGAAGGTGAGAGCAAGGGTGCGAGTGTTCACAGATCGGGCCCTCCAGCTTTTCTCAGGGCAACGCACTGCTGAAACTCTTTCGATTCGTCGTCAAACCCGGGAAGTTCTGCTTGGCAACGGTAGGGAGGTTTGCAAACTCCAACAGGGTCTTGGTCGGCATCATAGGGTTTTGAAAGATCGAGGGACGTTGTGCTCAAGCAGGTTTCGTGAAAAAGAAGTTTAGACTTCGCTTGCATGATTCGGTCCCAGTACTTCTTTGTCGGCGGAACATCTTTGGGGTAGTTGAGCTCTGTGAGAAGCTTGACCAACCACTCCACTCGCTCATGGCCATTCAAATGGTGGAGGATCTTTTCTCCTGCTTTCACTCTTGCCTTCCAGAAGTCAACCACACTCCAAAAGTCGAGCTCTCTGCCGCCTCTTTTGATGTAGCCACGGATCTGTTTGAGAGCGTATTTTTCAGCCCTGATTTCTCCATTGCGAGTTTCCTCGAGACAGGCATCGCGATTGGAACGACAGTCTCTGAGTTCGTTCTCTTTTTTGACCTCGGCATAGGGCCGCTTGGCATAGTCAAAGTAGTGGCCAATTTCGTGCATCAAAACGTGGAATAGCAGGGCGTCGTCTTCAGCTCCCAGCCGAGACAATCCGGCCTGCTGGATGACGACCATGGCCGGAGTGAACTGGTTGTTGTAGAGCTCAATGGGCTTTGTGACGTAGAGACCTGACCCCACGCCACCGTCTCCGCGAATGAGAAAGAGGTTGAGGCTTTCGAAAAGCTTGGATTCGACCCCGTGCTCTTTGAAAAAATCTCTGACAATGGACTCATTGGCATGCCGTTTGGGCATGAAGACGGAAACACCCCGAGGCACAACCTTGGCCCACAGTTTTCGGGCCCGTTTCTGATCAGGGTGGTTCTGCTCCGAACGATTGCGATCCACAAAGGTCGTTTTCCGGCTCTGAACACCCTGGGCTTCATTGCCCTGGGTTTTGATGCAAGACACAAGAAAAGCAAGGAAAATGAGGAAAGAAAGGAGTTGTGACATCAGACTCACCCGAGTTTTGTGGCAGTTGGGGTGAGCTTCGGCTGGGGAGCGGTTAACTTGAGGTGTTGCGGTCCATCACCCGTAAAACATGCCCCATTTTTCTCAGAGGTCGGCTCTCTTCTTTGCCATAGTCGTAGACTTCCAGCACATTTGCAGCTCGGCAATGTTGCTCGCGCCAGGCGTTTCGCCCACCGGCAGCCTCCCAGTCTTTCCCCAGAGCATTGATCATTTCAAAGTGTTGGTCAGGCTCGCGTGGCAGCAAGTGAAGATTGGGCAAGGGCAGGTCGAGCAGGCAGCGAGCCAAGGCGTCAAATTGACTCAGGTTCGTGGCACAGCGGGTCACGTGGCCCGAGTTGTGAGGCCGCGGGGCAAATTCATTGATGAGCAACTGCTCCGGCCCTTCAGGGCTTAGTCGGCCAAAGAAAAACTCCACGGTGAGCAAACCTTCAAGGTCAAAACCCTCTGCGCATTTTTGCGCTATGGCAAGGGCTTCGTTTTGAACTTGTTTTGGAAGAGTGGCTGGCAGGCGCGTGAGTGCGAGAATCTGCTGTTCGTGCTCATTCTCAAAAATGGGAAAGCAGACCGACTGTTTCTTTCGGCGAGCCACAATGCACGACAGCTCCGCTGTGAGCTCAAGACGGCGTTCCACAAGCAGAGATTGTTTTTGGTCTGCTGGGTTTGCTTGAAAAAAAGCGCTCGCCTCTTCCTCGCACTTCTTCTTTTCGTCGTCATGCCGCACCACCCACTGCCCTTTGCCGTCGTAACCCCCTCGGTCGGTTTTCACCACAAGGGGCAAGCCGAGTTTGTCAAGGGCAGTCTTGAGCTCTTTTGAGTTGTGGGCCACACGGAAGGGAGCGCACGGTAAGCCGAGCCTTTCAATAAACTCGCGTTCGGCCACGCGCGATCGGGTTGTGGCCAACACTGCCGTGGCTGGAACAACATGAACCCCCTTTGCCAAGCTGGCTTCTTCAAGGGCATTCAGGTCAATGGATTCAAACTCATAGGTGACCACGTCACATTCTTGCACAAATCGGGTGAGGCTTGCCAAGTCAGAGAACGGGGCACACTCGAAATCGTGGCACGCCCGGCGAGCGGGCGCATTCGGCTGTGGGTCGTAAACCCGAATGTGCGCTCCCAGTTTGCCCAAAGACTCGCAAAGCATGAGGCCAAGTTGGCCGCCCCCAATGATGCCCACGCGCCTCATGAGGAAAGAACCGCAGCAAGGGCGTCGTCGATGTGCTTTTGGCTGGCCTCAACTTTGGTGCGCAGTTTCTCCCGGTACTCTCGCAACTGTCGTCCTTTTTCCGGATCGTTCAGAGCGAGGATTTGCATGGCAAACAGCGCGGCATTGCGAGCTCCTGCGGGTCCAATGGCAAAGGTTGCTGTTGGCACCCCTCCTGGCATTTGCACAATGGAAAGCAAGCTGTCGAGCCCATTCAGAGACTTGCTCTGCACAGGAACGCCCAAAACAGGGAGCGTGGTGAGTGCACTGATCATTCCCGGAAGGTGGGCAGCCCCGCCGGCCCCAGCAATGATGATCTTGAGACCTCGTGCATGAGCAGTCTTTGCGAAACTAAACATGTGCTCGGGCGTGCGGTGGGCGCTGACAACCTGAACGTCGCAGCCAATATTGAAGTCGTGAAAAATTTTGTGGGCGTGCTTCAGTGTTTCAAAGTCTGAGTCGCTGCCCATCACAATGGCCACTTCGTTGGTTGAAGTCGCCTCTTTTTTAATTTCGACCATGTTCTTCTCCTCTCTTCGATTCCGATCCCCCGGGGCCATCGGTTTGGCTTGCTCTCTGTGCAAAGCGATCTTGGTAGGTGCCCGAGAAACAAGCTGTGCACCAATTTTGCTCTTGCTGGTTTGCCCCCTCAAGGCCCTGGTTCATCACCTCGGTGAGCCTTTCTTCATCAAGAAAGGCGAGGGTGTCTGCACCCAGAAACTCCCTCATGGCTTCTGTGTCAAACGACTGGGCGAGGAGTTCACGCCGCTTGGGAGTGTCAATACCATAGTAACAGGGGAAGCTCACGCGTGGGGATCCAATGCGCACGTGCACCTCTGTGGCTCCTACTTCGCGAAGCAGCTCAATGATGTGCCGCGAAGTGGTGCCGCGCACAATGCTGTCGTCAACCACCACCACACGTTTCCCCCGCACGACCTCCTTCACCGGATTGAGTTTCAGGCGCACCCGAAAGTTTCGCACATTCTGAGCTGGCTCAATGAAGGTTCGTCCAACATAGTGATTGCGGATGAGCCCCACCCGGTAGGGAATGCCTGACTCACTCGCATAGCCCATGGC
Organism: Silvanigrellales bacterium; assembly: GCA_028285285.1. Lineage (GTDB taxonomy): Bacteria > Bdellovibrionota_B > Oligoflexia > Silvanigrellales > Silvanigrellaceae > JANQPW01. The sequence goes on along the minus strand of JANQPW010000336.1, from coordinate 1,414 downwards.
AATGGGCACGCCACTGTCGGGAATGGCCATGACCAAGTCGGCTTCCACAGGGGCTTTTTGAGCAAGTGCCGCCCCCAGCTCTGTGCGTTTCACGGTGCTGGATTGGCCCCATAAGAAGCTGTCGGGCCGGCCGAAGTAAATGTGCTCGAAAACACAACGTGCACGCCGCGACTGCGAGGGCGTTTGCTTCTCTTTCGCACGGGCTTCTCCAGGGAATGAGGAGTGGAGCTCTTGGGTCTTGAGGTCTATGCGCACCAACTCACCAGGCCGAACATCTCTCTCAAAGCTGGCCCCAACGAGATCCAGTCCGCAACTCTCACTCGAGAGAACCCATCCTTCTCCAAGCTTGCCGATCACCAAGGGGCGGTAGCCCAGTGGATCCACGTAACCGAGCATCTCATGCTGAGTGAGCAAAACACTGGTGAGGGCCCCTTCCACAAGAGCTGCCGCTTCCGCAAAACGGTTGGTAAAGCTGGTGTTGCGGCACCGCGCCATAAGGTGAAGCATGATTTCTGTGTCGGCGGTGCCCTGCAGAATGGAGCCAGAGTCTTCTAGTTCTTCCCGAAGCTCGTGGGAGTTCACGATGTTGCCGTTGTGCACGATGGCCACCGGCTCCTTGGCAATCCGAGCCGTGAGTGGTTGTATGTTGGCGTCGGCGCCTCCTCCGGCGGTGCTGTAGCGCACGTGGCCCACACTTGCCGTGCCACCTAGTTTCTCCAGTTTCTCGGGGTTGAACACGTCAGAAACCAAGCCCACGCCTTTGTGGGTGACCAGCTGGCCGTTGGGGTTCACCACGGTGATGCCCGCACTTTCCTGCCCGCGGTGTTGCAGGGCAAAAAGCCCTAGAAAGGTGAGTTTGGCGGCTTCATTTGCCTGGCTGAGAGCAAAAACTCCACACATTTGTCAACTCCTCACGGTTTGCTGTTGGGTTCTGCCTTGTTTCCAAAAAGAGGGTCGAGCTGGCGAGTCCAACGTGCAGGGTCCATTTCCAAACCACCCAGAGAGCAGTTGATCTTTCCCTGATCGTTCGGAAAGATCCGCCCGCACTCGATCAACTGCAGCCCCAAATTGGGCAAGCGAGACCAGATCGGGTGTTCTTTTTGCTCCGCCTCCTCAGAGAGCGCTATGAGGTAGCCGATTTGACCTTCTGCGAGTGCTCGGTGGGCTGAAAAACCAAGGAGCTCAGGGCTAAATTCCAGATCACAGCTGCTTTCGAGGGCGAGTCGTAGGGTTGTGAGAAAGATTCCCCCTCGGCCAATGGGTCGGCACAAGGTCACTGCCGGGGTAGAGGCAATTTCGCTCACGACAGAGTTGAGATTTTTCTCGAGTTCAACATCAAATGCTGGAACGGGGCCGTGGTTGACCTGTCCCCACACAAAAGCCAGCTCGGAAAGTCCAAAGCGGCTATGTGCAT
>JANQPW010000327.1 GCA_028285285.1 Silvanigrellales bacterium | reverse complement strand
CATGGCCTTCTTCTTCAAGCAACTGATCAGCAGCTGCAATGAGCTGTGGGTTGGTTTCTTGTCCGCGAATGAAGACTGTGAAGTCTCCAAGAGGGTGTGCCGTCCAATCAAGAGAAACGTAAACATCACGTTCTCCTTCCAAAAAACTCGACCAGTAGGAGTCCTGCATGTCAAAAAGAGCATCGCATTCCCGCTCAGGAAAGCGATCAAACTCAGCCGAAGGCTCAGCACCAATCACGGTTTCCACCGGATATGAATAGCTTCCGTCTTCCTTGACCAGGCTCACCCGTAACTGAACTTGAGAAGCGGTGTAGCCTCCCTCAACAACGAAACTCTCTTGGTTCAAAAAAGCCAAAAATTTGTTTGTGAGAGCGGCTTCTGCCTGAACACGTCGACTTTCATCGAGTGCACCTTTGAGGCCTTTATCAATGAACTTCAATTTCTGCATCTGCATGACCCCCTGTACTTTGTTCTGAAGAAATTCCATTTTTGCAAATCACTTTCACTGCCGACCAAGCGCCCGCCCAGTCAGAAAGCCTTGCAATCACTCGAGAGCGACGCTCCGACAGGTCCATGAGCATCTTTCCGTCTTCGGTTTCGCTCAGAGCCAAAGGAAACACAGGAAAACGATTCACAAATGCTCCCACAAGAAGGGACGATTCAGACGGGAGGTACTCGTCTAAGAGAGCTATCTGACTGCGTGCATCTGCATAACGTCCGAGCTTCACAAGCTCAACCAAAGAGAGCTTGAGCTCTTGACCATCAGCTGTGTGTCCAACCTTACGAAACGCAAGTCGTCTCACCGCGCCGTTCGGATCTCTCTCCAAAACTTCTGAAAGAGTTTGTGCCGCAGAGCAGGCCAATTCAAAAAGCACGTCAAGCCCAGCCTGAAAGACGCTCTCCAAACCATACTGCTTCAGGCGTGCCGTTGCCTCACCAACGCGATCCTCAAAAGAGGAGAGCTTCGTACGAGAAGACCGGAGGGCCAATTCAGCTGGCTCTAGGGAACCAGAGTCACTCAACAAAAGATACTCCAGACCCAAGTTCACAGTTCCTCGCAACAACTCCAGAGCTCTCTTCTGAGAGTCGCTCGAAGTTGGGTTTTGCAACAAACTTGCCACTGCATTTGCCAAACGGGCCAAACGTTCTCTGAGCTGCAGGGCCATTGTTTCATTGGCCGCAGAAATGCTCGCCAAAACATCGTCCAAAAGCAAAGCAGACTGGCCGGCAGAAGAGGGAGACACACTTCCCATTCCGCGGAGAGCCAAGGCTCTCACTTTTTTCAAGGCTTGAGAAACGGCCCTGTCTGAAGCTTGGCTCTGCAGCTCCTGATCAGACTCCAAAAGATGATCGGGTGGGTTGGCCACCCCTACAATCTGTTCCATTTCCTCGGCCCTCATCAGACCTCTCAGCTCAACCAAGCGCTGCTCTTCAGGCAACGAGTTCCAAAGCTTCATCACACGAAGTTGAGCATCGGAAAGAACCCCGGGGTCGGTCGTTTGTGAAGGGTAGCAAACCTGCGATTCCGCTTCCGCGTATTTCTGGCGAAGCTCAGAATTCCATCGCTGAAGACCCTTTGGTCGGAGCATATCAATAGCCTCTGACCGCTCAATAAAGCCTTCATCGGCGAGTCGCCCCCCGCGCCAACGCATTGCATCCTCTTGGCACTCGGCTCGCACCAACATGGCAGAATAGGCAAGCACCCGGCCCGCCAAACTCAGGTTCACACCATAAAGGGAGCGGACAAACTGCAAACACAGTTCTTCGGCACCGGGATCGTTTCGTTTCGAACGCAGAAAATACTTCTTGTCTAAGGTTTCAAAAAAGCGATCATCGTCATCGGTGCGGCCATTTTCCAGATCCACCGGCACAATGTCCACAAGCTCGTTCATGAGCAACACCATCACTTCTTCTTCGAGCTCGAGGAATCGTTCAGCGGCAAACTCAGGGGATATTTCGTTCCACACACGGACCCAGTCAAAAAAACGATCGAGGGAAACGGACTGAGTCCCCTCCTCAGAAACTGTGGTTGACCACAGATCATGATCCATAACGGCGACCAACTGCTCGCCCCGAACCCACTCCACAAGCTCAACGGATTCAGCAAGGCCTTCCGCTTGCAGCAATGCTGCAAGCTTTTGTGCAGGGAGCACCTGCGCCAAAACGGGCAAATCAGGTTGCAAAGTGAGCCATTCTACCGATAAAAGATCTTGCGCAATCGGAGACTTGCCCGCATCACTCGGAGACCAGGCTTGGTTTCGGAGACCGATCGACTCTTGACCAAGCCCAGCTAAAGAGGGTGTGAAACGGGTTGGTGATTTTTTATCTGTGTTGTGCATCAAGGCGTCACTTTCTCTTGTGTGGGCAAAATTCCGTCACATGCCTGTGACTAAATCTCAAAAGCCGTTAAGATCAAGTCATTTTTAGGCCTTCTCAACCAGATCCAACAGCCGGAGGCCGCCTTCCACAGGGCTGGGGAAGCTGCCGGCAATGTTTTCCGAAAGTTTCGCCAATTGGCTCCGATGAGTGGCTATTCAACCCCGGCTCCGTTGGAATTCCCAACAGAGCTCCTGAGTTGGAGTGATTTTGAAGGTCACACGCAAGAGACAGACGGTTTCTACTGGGAAAAACGGCGTCATGGGTGGGCGCAATCGCTTTGAGCAAAAAGTGACTTTTTGGGGAGTGCGTGGCACCCTCCCAACCCCAGGCACAGAGACCCTTCACTACGGCGGCAACACTTCCTGTGTGGAGGTGGTGAACACTGATTTGCTACGAGAAACAGAAACTTCCATCATTCTCGATGCTGGCACCGGTCTGGCCAACCTGGGCGACGCCGCCCTCAAAAAGGGGAAAAGAGACTTTCACATCATGCTCTCCCACATGCACTACGACCATATGATTGGCCTTCTTCGCTTCAAGCCCTTTTTCAGCCCCGACTGCAAGATCACCATTTATGGACAGAGAAAATGTGGTCTTAGCCTGAGAGCTATCTTCGAGAGATTCTTTGAAAAACCATTCTTTCCTTTGAGCTTTGCCGAGATGTCGGCCAATGAAAACACAACCTTCGTGGAAATCAACGATCTGAAAGAGATCAAAATCTCCGACACACGCGTACAACTCCAGCCCCTCAACCACCCACAAGATGCTGTGGCTTTTCGGGTTTGGTCACTCGACAACGAAATCTCAGTGGTCTACGCCACCGATCATGAACATGGGTCTGAGGTCGACCAAGAGCTTGTCGACTTTAGCCGAGAAGCTTCCCTTCTGCTCTACGACTCCACGTATGCGGAGGCTGGCTTCCAGCGCTATGTTGGCTGGGGGCATTCAACTCCCACGGCCGGAGCCACCATCGCCGCAGCGGCAAATGTTTGTGCTTACGGACTCTTCCATCATGATCCAGAGTCTTCAGACGCAGACCTGGAGTCCTACCTCCTTCCAGAGGCAAAACGGGTCTTTCGCCATTCTTTTTTGACCGTGGAAAACCAAACCATCTGCCTCTCGGATCTCCCCGATATCCTTCGGCGGTCGGGCGGAAGCAAAGCTGTCTAGGCTAGCACCTAGAACCTCTATTCATCCTCGATAGTTAAGTGAATATGTCTTGACCTCACCCCAAACTTATGGGATCACGAGTTGTCCGCATTCCGTCAGTCTTTTACCCTGCGAAGGACTCATGAAAGATCAAGCACCCTATCGAAACCGATCCCGCGGTCGCAGCGATACCTCCGGAAGTCGCAACCGCCGCAGAACCACTCCAGAACGTGTGGAGCGCCCCAAGTGGCTGCAAAAAAGCCCCAAAGAAATTGACCTCGTTTTTTTTGATCTGGAAACAACGGGAGGTAACCCCTCCAACAGCAAGATCATTGAAATCGCGGCTATCAAATACTCCAGGGGTCAGGAGATTGCGCGCTTTGAAACTCTTGTGAACCCGAAACGACGCATTCCTCGAGTGGTTCAAGAGATCACCAACATCTCGCAAGATATGGTAAAAGCCGCCCCAACTATTGAGGAAGTGATCGACGACTTTGTCGATTTTTTGGGAGATTCAGTGCTCGTGGCTCATGGAGCTTTGAACGACTACTCGTTCGTGAAGCAATCCTGCCATGAATATGTGAATCGCCCTTTCACAAACTACTACCTGTGCACTCACCTCATCGTTTCCAACCTCCTCCCCGACTTGCCCTCCAAAACCCTCTCTGGAACTGCCCGGCATTTTGGCTCCGAGGTTGAAGACGCTCACCGAGCCATGGTCGATGCCGAGATGACTCGCGACGTTTTGATGGGGCTTGTCCGCTTTGGTCGGTCTCATGGTGTTCATTCAACTGAAGATTTTTTGAAGATTCAGGGAGACAATGAAACACTTCGCAGGCTTGGACCCGGCCTCTCTGGTGAAGAAATAGAGACCGTTCCGCCCTCTCCGGGTGTGTTCTATTTTTTTAACTCCCAAGGAGAAATCAACTTTTTGTCGGCTTCTCCAAATCTACGCCGCTCGTTTTCACAGATCACTGCGCTCAGTGAAGAGCGCGAACTGAACCGACTGGTTGTGGATCTCTCAGACTACAAATTTCAACGGCACAATCACTTTCTGGGAGCGCTGCTTGCCGAGGGAAAAGAACTCTCGAAGTTTGATTTGGCGCTGGATCCTCGGCAGCTGGAAGGGCGGTCTAAGGGGTTCGTGCAGATTCTCTTGCCCCAAGACCTTCTTGGCTTCATCACCGACAACCCAGAGAACTCTGGCCTCGATGTTTTTGGCGATCGCGGTCGAGTGAGCGAGACGGTGCGAGAGTTTGAAACTCTCTACTCCGAAAAACAATTGCCCCCCGCTCCTGACCCTGAGGGCCGAGAAACCTACGCCCAAACTCAAGCTGATTTGGAAGAGTTCATCAACTCTGGCGCAGGGCGTCATCGAAGGGGTCCCATTCGAAAAACTCGGATTGCTTATCCGAGCCGTGCACGTGGCAAATTCAGCCTCGCTCGGGAAGAACAGGTCAGCAAAAGCCTCCAGTGTGGAAAGTTGTCTCGAGGAGTGGGCTGGGTCTTTGGACCCTACGAGCAACCGAAGCTTGTGCAAAAGGAATTTGAAAAGCTCGCCGAGATCCTCCCCTTTCACGATGAAAGGCTTGGCTTCAACCGTCGCCTGCTTTTTCTGAGATTGTTCATCGGACATGTCTACGGCCGGCTTGGAGATGAAATCAATGCGCTCGAACGGCAGAAACGAACAACCCGCTACTTTCTGAACTTGAGTTATCGGCGCACACTCAACGACACTCTCAACCGCCTTCACATGCTCGGCAAGCTCGAACTGCCAGTTGGGCGCGATTACCTCCCCCAGAGTGGATTGGCGATTGTGTCAAACACAGACGCGAAGGAGCTCGACATTGCGGTCGTTGTCCGCAACCGCATTCGTGAGGTGATTCGTCTTCCCATTGAAGACTCCGACAAAATCCAGTCCAAACGATTTTTCACGCGACTTTTCTGCAAACACAATGATGAATTGACACATGACTCCTTTCCACTGCTGTTCACCGACGAGGTTTGTGCCGACTTGGAGCTGTTTCACCACTGGAAGAAGTTTCGCTCTCTTGAGGGAGATTGGGTCTACTTTGAGGACCTTGCTCCACTCTATGATCTCGGAGTGATATAAGCGCAGTCTAATTCTGGACTGTTGCAAACCACCCACCAAAATTCGCTCGCTCACAAACTGAAGTAGGTTTTTCCTCGCTGCCTCCAAAAGTTGGATTCATTTTGTCTTTTATACCAATAAATGTTCGCAAAATTTATTTGCGAACATTTGTAAATTTTTTCTCTCGATTTTCACGAGACCAACGCCCCAACTGAGAGCGAATTTTCTGGACTTGTTTCTTCGGTTCAGGAAGACTAGAGAAAACCATTGAAAACGCTTGAGGAGAGACGCAATGGACAGATCGGCAGCACACCGCCCAGGCCTCCGAAAACTCGTTTTGCAGTTCCTGGTCACAGCGGCAACGATCATCACCTTTGTACCCGCCCAGGCAGAAGAGAAAACTGCAGAGAATGCCTACAATCATGTGTGGACTCCTCTCCAGAGCGGGACCATTGACGCGATCATTGCCAACGTTGGTGGAAAGATCCTCCTGTTGAGCGACCTTCAGAGGGCTGTGACCGTTGCCTCCCGCGGCCAAGCAGCGCTGCTGCCCACCGGAAAGATCCAGGGCCAAAGCGTGTCCTCTCAGCAGGTTGCAGAACTCTTTGACAAGCTCATTGAACAAAGTCTTCTGGAGCTCAAGGTGGAGGAAATGGGTCTCGAAGTGACGGAATCTGAGCTGGACCAGGAGATCGCAAAATTCTTAGAGAGCCGCAACATCACCCGCGGCGACTTCCTCTCCATGTTGGAGCAGGAGGGAGAAACAGAGGCCTCCCACCGCTCCGAGTTCAAAAGACAGCTCGAAACCCAGCGTTTCATTGGTCGAGCCATCCGTCCACTGGTGAGCGTGTCCGATGAAGAGGTGAAGAGCTTTGCACTGTCGCAAGCCACAAATGACAAGAAGCCGCAGCAAACTGCCGAAGAAAAGTATGTTCTCCGGAGTTTGCTGATCTCTGGACGCAGCTCCGATCCACAAGGAGCTTTGAAGGTCAAGTCGGTGCAGAAGGCTCTCAACTCTGGAAGCCCTTTTGAAGAGGTGGTGAAGATCTACTCAGATGCCGCGGACGCTCAGGAAAGTGGTGGGCTGCTCGAGCCAAAGCTTCCTTCCACGCTTCCTCCAGAACTCGTGAAGGCACTCGAGGGCGCTGCCGAAGGCAAAGTCGTTGGCCCGCTTGAAATCGGCTCGACAACTTTCTTCTTTCAGCTGGTTTCTCGAGAAAAGTCGTCTATCAGTCAAACATCTGAAAAAATTGACTTGGAAAAATGGAAACAGCGCCTTCTTGAAGTGAAATTCGCCGAACGGCTTCAAAGCTACCTTGATGCTGAAAGAGACAAGGTGAATGTTGAAAAAAGACCCATTCGCTTTCACTGATGGATCTCAAACGTCATCGCTTTCATCGTGATCTTCGGCCGAAGTGAAGTCAAGACCGAAGGCCGAGCTCTTTGCCGCAGACTGAGGTTGCTGACTTTTCTGATGGCGTGACTCCGGAGACTCACTGATGGGGAGCTTGTCGATCCGACTCCTCTGAGTCGATTCTTCGTCATCTAGAGAAAACTCGGATTGCTTTGCTGCGGCACTTCGAGGGGTTTCACTCGATGCAGCAGCACTTTTCGGTGCAGGCAGGGGCGGAGCTGCAGGAGCCTCAGAGACTTTGGGTGCAGGTGGGGGAGGCTTTGGGAACGACTGGGCCTCTGCACGCGGCGGAGCAGGAGGCGGTGCCGGAGGAGGAGGGGCAGCTTCAACTGAAGATTGTGCGGGCGCCTCGGAAGCAATCTGGCTAAAAGACGTGTTTTGGTACTGGCTTGAGATCTGTGACACCTCGGTTTCGGGGTCTGTCACTGACCCAGCGTTTCCCGTTGAACTCATGGAAGGAAAAGAACCGGAGCCCATGGCTTCGCTGAGAGGCACCTCTGTGAAGTCGTCTTGATCTCCATATCGCGACTGATTTGAAGTTTCACGAAACTCGGAGTCATAGTCTTCCTCTTTCTCTGAACCCCGAAAGAAAATGGGCTTCCAAAAAGGCACACGTGCTGTGCTTTGCTCTTGAATAGACTCATCAAGCGCCCCGGAGAGCTTGCCTTGGGAAACACGATGCCGCAGCATGTGTATGGCAAAGACGAGCACAAAGAAGGCAAGCGCACCCGCCAGCCATGGGGAAAGAACCACGATCAAAGAATCGCGAACAACGTGTCCCTGCCCAACATCGATAGCGGCCATAAAAGGAAACAAAGTTTCCAGATTTGAATCAAATCCAACTTCGTAGTCAGTCAAGGTCACACGAAACAAATGGGTATCGGTGCTCAAAACCAGCACCGCATTGTAGATATCGAAATCACCCTTTTTGTATTTGAGATAATACAAAAGACCTTTTCGGGTGTCTGTCAAATCAACAACCCGCTTCAGGAAAATATCAAGACCAGCTTTTTCACCAACCGCTTGGGTAAGCCCAGTTTTCATCTGATTTTCATAGACTTCGAGAGCTTCTTCATCAATTGGCATGGGGTTACGGGAAGTTGCAATAGAGAGATTCGGATCAGCAACAACAGGATTGCTCGCCGTGGGCTCCTTCTTCTCCGTTGGCTCGGCAAAAAGCTCGAAACCATTGACGTCTTTTTCGACCGTCCAATTCTCAGGGAACACAGCGGAAAAGCTGAGGCCTTCCTTTTGATAGTCAACAACAACTCCACTCGCACCCTCTTGCGCAACGGCGGATGAGAACAGAAGGCAAATCGACTGAATAGCTAATAAAGTAAGCAACTTGGTTCTGAATTTGTTAAGCATAGCGACTCACTAACTTCCCTTTGAATGGGTTGTCCAAGTTTTCAACTCGCGAAACAATCTCTTCGGCATTTTCAGCGCTCAGCTGCGAGAAGTACAATTGGCTGCGGTTCGAGAAGTTGCACAAACCGTGCCCATTGTGCTCCAAGATCGGTTCTTCAGTGCGAGAAAATTGGACCGAATCGCCGAACATCTTGAAATGACCGACTTTAACAACACGTTCGAGGTGTTCGTCGGGAATCTGAGGTGTCAAAACTTCAAGCATTCCGTCGACTCCACAGTGGGCCATGTCTGCTACGGAATCTCCCCTACACACGAAAATGTAGTCACCCATTTGCACATCGAGGGGTACCTGTAGCAGGAATGATTGACGCATGAGAGCGTGCTTCCACCCTTCACCATCAGCCATGAGCAACCAAAACCGCGGATCCGTGTCGTTCACATCTCGCCGCCGTGGCAGAGCTTTTTCGCCGACTCCGGCGTTGAGGCGGTGAAGTGCAGAATGAAAATTTGCCGTACCGATTCCAAACTTGGGAGCAATCTTCATTCCTTGGGCGAAGTAGCGGATGGCCTCTCCACGAAAAGTCTCTTCCTGATAAAGACGATAGAGCTTGTAGGCCACGGAGGCCGAGGTCGCGACGAAATCGTAGTCGTCCTTTTCAAAGCAATGCGCATGTTGTTGCAAAAGGCTTCGCGCTGCCAGCAGCTCCCCTTTGTACTCCATTGCTGTCGCCAAAGAAGCGATGTTTTCTGCACTTGTGGGGTTGATCCGATAGAGCTTTCTTGCGAGACGCACGGCCTCGACCCAATCAGACTCATCAATAGCCAGCTGCAATGCTGCCTTCAGAGGCTCCTGAGAAAATGGATAGCGCTCGTGGAGAGCAGCAAGCGCCCGCGCGGCCTGCTCATGATCATCTTCCACCAAGGCGCATTCAACCCAAGCCAAAAGGGAACAATAGGGGAACTTTTGCTGTTCGCATACCCTTTCGTAGATCTTCAAGGATTGTTTCCGACGCTCTCTCGACAAGAATTCCAAATTGAACCGAGCAAGAGCTTCGACAACCAAAACAGATTTTCGTTCACTCGCAAAAAGCGAGCGAGCGACTCTCCGCGCGAACCTCTCGTTGCCGCAAAGTGTGAGACCAAGAAGTGAGAGGGCCAGATACTCCCGTGTTTCGTATCGAAAGCCCAGGAGGTGCCGTGAAAGCGTATAAACGCCTTCAAGATCGTGATTTCGATAGAGCGCCTCAATCCAAAAACGATAGAGAACGACGGAATAACGGAAAGGACAACCTTCCAATACAACCGTGGACGACCATTCAAGCACGGGGTCCCAGTTTTCTTTGTGGGCCCAGCCTTCAAGAAGCTCAATCAACAACTCGGTTTCTCGCGAGTCCAAAGGTCGGGGCCGCTCGAGAATATCGAGTTCTCGAACTATGCAATTCAGCCGGTCGTCCAGCTCAGGCATCATATCTTCAGCGAACAAGTCGCCTGACCGGCTTGCATTCATATTGGCCATTCCCACTCTCTCCGATATCTCAATAAGGATACTTCAGCTCTTGATGGGCCTATCGGAAAAGGGGTGTCAGTGACTGAGGAAACGCGTCAAAACTCGATGACGTGGTCGGCAAATTCAGCAAACTCTTCGCGGTTTTCCACAAGCACAAAACTCGCACCACGGTCAATGAGGCGCTTGAGAAGACGGCCCAAAACCTGGATGTCGGGCAAATGAAGACCAGTTCCAGGATGGGTTAAAACGTACCAATAGCCATCGACTTTCACCCGTTTCAAGTCGAGGGTGAGAATCAGCCGCTGAATCTCTCCTCCTGAAAGAGTTTCCATACTCTGATTGAGGCGGACGTAACCCAAGCCAAACTCGAGAGCGGCTTCAAGCCGTGTTCGGATCTGTCGATCATTGGCAAAGAAGCTGGCCGCCGCCTCGACAGACATGTCTAAGACCTCGGCAAAATTCTTACCACGAAGACGGGGAAGAAGGCTCTGGCTTTTGAGCTTGTGCCCTCCACATGCCGTGCACTCCACGCGCAGCGGAGGCGCATACTTCTGTTCAAATTCCACATAGCCTTTTCCCTTGCACTCGGGGCACTGGCCCTTAGCTGAGTTCCATGAAAAGTCGGCCGCAGTCAAACCAAGGAGCTGGGACGAAGACAAGACCTCAAACCGACTCCTCAGCGGAACCAACACATCTAGCGCCGAGGCAACAGTTCGACGAGAGGAGCGCACCAAACTGCCGGGCTTCACAACATTCAGCCCCCGCGACACAAAGCTCTTGTCGAGAGAGGCCTCAAAGAAATCCGTCTGGACACTTCTTTTTCGTGCAGTGACATTTTCAATGCTTTCAATCAAAGGAATGAGCCCTAAGTTCACAAAAGTTGATTTGCCACTTCCCGAGGGGCCTCGAAGAAGATTGATGGCGTGAGAGTGGATTTTGACTTTCGAATGAGAGAGGCCGCGAAGGGGTTTGAGAGAAAGCGTTGCAACACCTTTTGCCAGCTGAGACCGTGGTTGGCGAAGGGGATCAGCAATGAGCGAAAGGTGCTCAGATTTCACATTCTCTTCATACTCTTTCATTTCCAGCTGTGGGTCATACTCAGAGCCAGAAATCTGCTGAACCAGTTCCCCACCCTTCTCTCCAGCGCCCGGACCCATCACAAAAATTTGATCCGCTCCCCTCAGAAAGTCGGGATGATGCTCGACAACAATGACGCTGCTTCCCTCGCGAGAAAACTCTTTGAGGTATTTGAGAAGATTCTTTGTTTCCGTTTCGGTAAGCCCTTGACAAGGTTCGTCTAGCACATACATCGCTCCGCGCAGTTTGTTAGACAACAACGAAGAAAGCCGAAGGCGTTGCAGGTCTCCGGGAGACAGGCTGTTGCCCGCACGATTCAACACAAGGTGTCCGAGACCCAGGTCACACTGCACCTGCAGCAACCGCTCCATCTCTCCCAAAACCTTTTCTCTCGCCTTTTCGGGTTCGCGACTTTCACGCTCCTGCCGAACAAACTCTCTCACGCCCTCCAAGCTCTTCATGCTCAATCCATGGAAAGTTTCTTTCTGCACTCTCACAATGGGCAGATCCTGACGCAAGCGACTACCACCACACTGAACGCAAGGGTTGATGTCGGCGTCAACCCCCTCTTCTTCTTCTCCACTGCCATCGCATGCCACGCATTTTCCAAGGGAAGAATGGCTAAAGTGTCGTGGGTCCAAATCGGGAGCACTTTCACCGCAACTCGGGCAGGCCGAAGACATGTTGTAAATCTCGGCCTGATCGCCCTCTGACGTTTCCACGCGCACGAGCTTCGCGGCATCAATGGCTTGGGAAACAGCACGCTCCGCCCGCGCCATTCGTTCCTCTCTCAACTCAAAGGCATCGATAACAAGCTCGACCGTGTTCAACTTGCGGGCATCGAGCTTCAGATCGGCACTGTCACCGTCAAGCCGCACAAGCTTTCCATTGAGACGCACCTTGGTGAATCCGTACTTGCGAAACTTCTCCAGCTCGTCGGCAAAGGCTCCTTTTCGCTTTTCAGCGATGGGGGCAAAGAAAAACACGCGCCGGTTCATAAAGCGATCTTGCAAGGAGCTCATGACCTCATCAAAGCTCATGGCAAGCAGAGGCACGTCACAACTGCGGCAAAACCTCGCTCCAAACGCCGCGTAGTAAACTCGCAGAAGGTCGGCCAAGCCCGAAATAGTGCCCACTGTGGAGAGCCTTCCGGCCACACCTTGTCGTTGAGAAAGACCGAGAGCCGCTGGCAGACCCCTCAGCGCCGAAAATTTTGCCCGGCGGTTTTGGGCCATGCTGCTGCGACCCATGAGGTACACCGGAACCTGCGAAGCATCTGAAAACCTTCGGAAGGACTCTGCGTAGATCGTGTTAAAAATCAAGCTTGATTTCCCAGAACCGCTCACCCCCGTGAAGGCCACCAGCTTCCCCTTGGGAATTTGAAGGCGAAGGTTCTTAAGGTTGTGCTCACGTGCACCCACCACTTCAATATGATCCATTGTGTACCCCCCCACTTGAACGAAGCTCAACTAAGCACAATTTTCCCCGTCAGCACACTTCAAATAGCATGAGACTTCTTCTGTGGCTTGGCGTACACTGAAGGAATTTGGTTTGAGAGGAAAATTGGCTGTGATTGCTGAACAGATGGGAGTTTCTCTCTGCATGCCCGGTGTGTTTCCACCTCCTGATGAACTGCTCTTTGATCCGAAGAGTCCCAAACTCAAGCTCATTGCCGGCGACGCCAGTGATCGAAAATTCTATCGCATGCGCCTTGAAAAATCTTCAGTGATCTGCATGCAGTTCCCCTCTTGGCAAGGTGGTTATGGAGGGGACCCGCTCAGCTGGCTGGGCATGCACCGCACGCTCGATGACTGGGGTTTACCGCTGCCCCGCGTGGTGAAGGTCGACGAAGGAAATTGCTGTATTTGGACCGAGGACCTTGGCGACCAATTTCTCAACGCCAACCAAGGAGGGCACTGGATTGACTCCACCGATCCAGCAAGCTCCCTGGCACTGCAACGATACCGCGATGCACTCGATTTGCTGCTCAACGCACAATACCCCGAGCCCCAAGTTGCCAATCTGTTGCACCCAGCCCGCGACAGGTTTTTTGACGAGACAAAACTCCTTTTCGAGTTGCGCTTTTTTGGTCAGCATTTTTTGCGCGGAATGCTCTCACTAGACGACGAACCCTATGTCGAAGAATGGACGCAACTTGCCCGAAGAATTGCCAAACGCGAAAGGGTTCTCTGCCACAGAGACTACCATGCGCGAAATGTGTTGATCTCCAATAATCAACTCTACTGGATTGATTTTCAAGACGCCCGCATGGGCCCACACAGTTATGATGTTGTGAGCTTGCTGCGCGACTCCTACGTGAAGATTACCCCTGAATCGCGCGAAAGCCTCATGAAACACTACTTCGCAGCTATGTGCGAGAAGAGATCGGAGCGCCAAAAACCAGAGTGGTCTTGGGAAGAGTTTGTCACCGAGTGTTCTGAGGTGGGTTTGCAGAGGAATGTGAAGGCCCTTGGCAGTTTTGCTTATCTGCACAGAGTGAAAAACAAGAAGGTGTATCTCTCCTTTATAGACCACACACTGAAGACCATCTTGACCGAAAGCGAGAGCGGACCGCTTGTGGGGCAAATGCCAAAGACCTTTGACCTGCTGCAAAGTCTCCATGATGGTCGGCAGAGCAAAGCCATTTCCAAGATTCTAAAGAAAGAGAAGATTGGTGTTTTCTAGGGATCGCCTTGCATGCAGACAGTTGCCAAAAAAGCACAGACTCTCGTCTTCGTGGCGGCTGCGGCCGGTCTGGTCACCTCATGCTTCGTTCAGAATTCTCGGTCAGATCTGGACAACACGACCAAACCTGTTGCAGGGCACACATCAAAAGACTCAACCCGCCAAGACGACCCGCGCTGGACACTGCAAACAGGCGACGGCATAGGCTCAGAGTCCCACGTCAGAGAGGTAAAATCTCTCTTTCCGCAGCTAGTGCGTGTTCCCGATTGGATTCTGAGAGATCGGCCTGTTCACCCCATTTTCTTCGCGCGGGGTGGTAGTGGTCTTATCAAACGAACCGCTCAACGGCTTCCCGTCGAACGGAGAGACCTTTGGTACCTTTCGATGGACCGGCTGATATCCTATTTTCCAAAATTTGCCCACGATACATCCAACAAAAAGCATCAGTTTGCAGAACTTATGACAAAAGCTCCTGCAGGCTATCATTACGTCTATGTGGGCGGAGGAACGGCTCATGCGTTTACTCTTCATTGGATGCTGTTGGACTCACCCGGGGCAAGGGCCAAACTGACGCGGCTCCCCATTTCGGGATCACTCGTCAACGACAAAACCGACCCAGGGGTGATTCGCTTTGTCAAAGGTGCTCCAAAACGACTCAACGAATTTTTTGTTGAATACCGCAAGTTTCTTTCCATTCAAAAGGCGGCTATTGTCGACATGGTTGGAATTTCAAATACCGTAAGCCGCATGGTTCCTTTCTTTTTCACAAAAGAAAATGTTTGGGGTAACTTCTTTCCTATTGGAGTTCCGGAAAGAAAAAACTGGGAAAAAGACCTTCATGGAACCCCTCTCGACAGTTTTGCTTCCTATCAACAACATGGGAATTCCAGCGACTCAGCATCGGTTTCATTTGTGTTGCACGTTGTTGAAGATTTTATTGGTTTCCAGTTTTTGCCCTACTGGAACAAAGTGTACCCAAAATTCAGCTCGTGGAGCTCGAACGGAAGGCCCCAACAGCAGGGAGACATTGCGCTTTCATTGAAAGTTGGTGACAAAACACTCCAATTTGAACGGATTCAAACGACCATCGGAAATCGATTCGCCTATGCCCTTGCAAGCGTTTGCTTTTTTGAACTGGTCAAAAAATGGAAATCCAACTTGGCTGTTCGCAAAGCATTCTCCGAGATTTCGAGAAGAACCGCGGGGCAAAGCCCCGCTGCGAACCTGAACGCCTTGATGAAGCCAGTCGACCTCATGTTTGAAAAGAGCTGCGATTTTGTGCGGGCGCATTTTGAATCGACGGAAAAGCTCTTCCAAGAAAGAGAAACTGCTCGCAAGGCTCTTTCTGATGAATGATCAGTTGCGCCGCAGCAATTCTCTGATGCTGATCTCCTGGTACCGCTCTTCAACCGGCGAATAGTAACTCACCATTTGGGTCTGCCGGTTGATGTAGAAGGGTTGATCTCTTCCCGAGCGCCCAAACCTCTCAACAAGGAATCTGCGTGCTGCATCCATGACCTGAATGTCAGACCAGCTCACTTTGAGGCGCCGAGAACTTCCGCTGTCGTCGTTGTAGACCAACTCCGATGAAGGGGCCGCCGAATTGATCACGATGCTTCCACCGGCCAAGGCCCAAGCTGGAGAAAGACCGACCACAATAAGAAAAGCTACCTTTAAACTATTCATCTCTTGAAACCCTCGCTGATATGACCATGTCAAATTTAGTACCCGAGCCCGCCGATTCTTCATCTTTGGACGAGTCTGCCGCATAGTCGAGAATAAGTTTGCGAATATCAGCCAGAAGTGCAGACGAACATCTTATTTTTTCACCACTTCCGTGGTAGTAGCAATACAACGAGTTTTCGACGTCATCAGAGGTTTGAGCCATTTTTGCCAAGGCCACAGCACGATCTGCAGCAACTTTTGCCGTGTACCTGGGATCGTAATCTCGAAATCTCAAGCCCGAAACAAGCGGCTTAAAACCACACTTGCGGTCTGCACACTTTCGAATGGCTTTTGATTCAAGTAACAATGGCAAATGCAGGCTCTCCACATAAACGCGAACAATATCTTCCGAATCAGACTGTGAAAGGCAAATCCCCGAAGCCAAGTCCACATCTTCCTCTATGTTGTGAAGCACCTGCAGAATTTCAGGATGGTGCCTCAGGAAGTAGTAGAGTTTGGGATGCGACTCGCGGGTAATCGCCAGTGTCGGCAGCTCACCACTCATCTGCTTGCCCTCCCCGTTTCACAAGTCAAAAGACTCTCTCACCTTGCTTATGGTGACAGTTCTAGCACAGCTGAATTTCGATTGACAAACTGGCCAGTTTCTCAAAAATCGATGTGCAATTTTTTGTGTACGAGTGATCTAAAGGGCTTGCGACCCATGAAAATTTCAGTCTCTGGAAGAGTCTCCGAAGTTTGAGAAATAGTAACGAAGGAGCATGCGCAGCCGGCTGAGGTGGGCATTGTATTCCTCTGACTGCTGGTCGACCTCTGCGCTGGCCAAATAAGCCTCCAAAACTTCACGCTCGATCTTCATTCGTTGTGCATAAGGCAAACGAACCAGCTGATTGAAAATGCGCACAAACCACCGCATTTGGCTGGGAATCAACTTGTCGGTCTCGTCATCAAAATCAAAAGACTGAACAAAGCGCTTTCTTTCCATCAAAGGAACGTTCCGAAATTCTGAAAGCAGCTTTTCCTCAAACTCATCAAGCTGCCCCGCCGAAGAGGGAGAGCTTCCTTCCAGCTGCGCAACAAAGCTCTGGGGAGCTATCCCTTCCAGTTCGCAAATGCGGAGCAGAAGGTCGAGCGGAATGCCTTTGGCGTTGTCAGTCGTGTTCTGCTCATATTCTCGATAACGATTCAGCGAGATCAGCAGCTTTTTCGCCATTTCATTCTGGGTGAGCCCCTCTCGCTTGCGATAAACAGTGAGATAGGAGGAAATTCCCTCCAGATAGGTTTGGACCTTCGTTCTCGCATCGGGTTGACCCATGTGCATAAAATCTTTCAATAACTAGCTGATATTAAAATCAAAAAAATTGAGCATCCACGACCCTTGCACGGGGGCGCGACCTCACTAACAATATAAAGACGAATTCATTTCCAATGGCAACGAATTTTTCGTAACTGAAGGGACCACAATGGCGCAGGGGTTGCAAGAATTTACCATAATTGTGCTTGCCGCCGGGCTTGGCACTCGCCTGCGGCCCCTCACAAATCTTCTCCCCAAGCCCGCTCTCCCCCTTGGCAACGCACCCCTCTGCTTAGGCATGATCACTCAGTTGATTGATCAGGGTGCCACCGAAATTCACATCAATTGCTCCCATCTGGCCTCAACGCTCGAAGCTGAGGTGATGGCATCTGCCACGGGCAGCCGGTTTCAAAACGTGAAAATCCGCTTCTGGAAAGAACTCCCACGCTTGGAAACGGGAGGCGCTATCATACGCATTTGCAACGAAATTGCGAAAGAGCGGGGAGCGGACGTTAAAGACGCCTTCGTCGTTTCTGGAGATATTGTCGGAGAAATCCCCACACAACAGATGCTCAGCCGCTGGAAGTCGCGTCAAACCTCTGAATTGGCCCTCATGGTGACCCAAACCCTCCATGAAGACAGAGCTGACGTGACGTGGGTCAATGCTCAATCCAACACCGTTGCGGGTTTTGGAGCTGATGTTGAACCCAACTCAGGGCTCGTCAAGCG
>JANQPW010000322.1 GCA_028285285.1 Silvanigrellales bacterium | reverse complement strand
AACCTGCCGTTGAGCCTCAACCCGACCGTGCCGATTTTGCAGGGGCAGGAGATCTCGCTCTTGACCCCGAGCATGTGGCCGATGGTGGGGTTGAACTGTCAGACAGCTCGCAGCACATTCCTGAGCTTGGTGGTGAGAATCTGCTCGATGAAACCGTAGAGGAAGAAGTGGAGGCCACCTCGGTTGACGACACCGAGGTGGTTGAAGAGCCCGCCACCGAAAACGAGATCCCCGTTGTGATCAACGAGCGTGTGCAGTGGTGGATTGACTACTTCACGGGCCGAGGTAGGGCTCGGTTCCAGCGCCACCTCGATCGTGCCGACATGTATTTGCCCATTGTGCGCCCCGTTCTCAACGAGCACGGTGTTCCCGAAGATCTGCATTACCTTGCGTTGATTGAGAGTGGGTTCGTCACGAGTGCTCGCTCCCGGGCGGGTGCTCAGGGAATTTGGCAGTTCATCCGTGCCACAGGAAGACGCTACGGCCTTGCTGTGAACCGCGTGGTTGATGAGCGGCGCGATCCCGTGCGTTCCACCCATGCAGCAGCACAGTACCTCACCGATTTGCACAACATCTTCAACAATTGGTATTTGGCCATGGCCGCCTACAATTGCGGGGAGTACCGGGTTGTGCGTGCGATTTTCAAGGGTCGATCTCGTGATTTTTGGGAACTCTCTGAAAAGAAGATGCTTCCCAAAGAAACCCGTCACTATGTGCCAAAGTATCTTGCAGCCGTGATCATTGCCAAAAACAGGGAACAATACGGGTTTGTGGCCAACGATGTGGAGGCTCTTCCCGAGGTTGCTGGGGTTGAAGTGCCCACGGCTTTGCGGTTGCGAGATGTGGCCAAGATTGCTGAGATCGACCGCAGTGTTTTGAAGAAGTTGAACCCTCACCTTTTGATGAACCGCATTCCCGCGACGGGCAAAGGTTACACGCTGTGGGTTCCGGCTGATCGTGTTGAAGCCGTGGCTACCATTCAAGATCAGCTTCACGATCAGCGCAAAAAGAATTTGAAAGAGGGCATCGTGGCCCAGGGCGTGGAGTGGCACCGCGTGCGCCGGGGAGAAAGCCTCTACACCATTGCCAAGCGCTATGGAATGACGGTGCGGCAGCTCAAGCGCCTCAACAACCTGGGCTCCAATCGCATCCATCCTGGAAAGAAACTGGTTTTGTCTCGTTCAACGGGTGGGGTGGCCAAAAGCCGAAGCTCGGGTCGGCCGGCGACGGAGACCCATGTTGTGCGGCGGGGCGAATCTTTGTACAAGATCGCCAACGCCTACGGTATGTCTGTGTCTGAGCTTAAGAAGGTCAATAAGCTCCGCAGTTCTCGGATTTACCCCGGAAAGCGCTTGAAAGTGGCGGGCGCAGCCCCCATTGCAGAAAAGAAGGTGGCGGCTGCGACTTCATCCGCTTCGAAACAATCGGAATATGTGTTTTATCGCGTGAAAAATGGAGACAGCCTCTACAAAATCGCGCGGAAGTTTAAGTCTTCAGCCCGCACTCTGAAGCGCCTCAACGATCTCAATAGCAACCTTATTCGCAAGGGTGATCTCATTCGCGTGCCTGCGATCAACTAAAGTTTCAGAGCGTCGGTTTTCTGAGCCTGCCTCAGTTGCGGCAGGGAACATGCTCGTCAATGAATTTGACAGAACGCATCAACCGCTTGGGAAACTGCAACTGCGGTTCGTCGCGGGCCAAGATCACAGCAACCCTTGCGCCCAGTTCTCCTGGTTTGGCGTGCCAAAAGCGAAGACCTTGAACGTAGGCTGTGTCCAGTCGCTTGTTTTGCCTGCTGTCCCAAAAATAAATGGGGCCTGGACGCGATCCCAGATACCACTTTGCCGCCTCAAAGAGGGTGATGGTTTCTTCCACATCGAGCTCTTGAAGATACTCCTCAAAAAGCGAAAGCTGCTCCACGCTTTCAATGAGCTTAGATTTTGGAAAGTGATGATATTCTTCGGCACTTTTCTTCGACAGCATGAACTCTGTGTTGAGTGCGGCCGGACCCAGTGGCTGAGTGCGGTTCACTTCGCCGATGAGGTAGTGGAACACCCAGTTCTGCGGCGGCGTTGTTTGCCTGTTGAGGCCAAGGTTGGAGACATACGACCCTGCGTCAGGAGTTTTTTGCCCTGAATTAGAGTCATTCTTGAGGTGAACATCGGCATTCGTGTAGTTGAGAAACTCTCGGATCTTGGTGTCTGGGGTGCCAGCGACCATTCTTTCGAGCTGTTGCTGCCAATCTGAGTCGGCGTTCAGTGTGGGATTTTCCGTGATCACTGTTGCTCCGTCGGTTTTGAGCTGACGGATGCATTCGGCTTGCTGCTGCGAGGGAGCTACTGCGCTTTGTTCAGCCGGAGAGGTGGAGGCGCCCTTCGAGGTCGTTGTTGTTTTGCCCCTGCCGGGAACACAAGCAAAGCCGGGACCGAGCACTGTTGCAACAAGGGCGCATTTGAAGAGCGAAAATCGATGCATGGTTTCTCCCCGCTTCAGGTGCTGTTCGCAGCGTCATATCTCGTCGTGTTTGCACACGACACTCAAGTATTTGGCGTTGAGTGTGACTATGAGCCGCGCTGGAAACAACAGCTCTGCATCGTCTCTCGCCAAAATGGCAACGAGATCGGAGCTGAGACTCGAGAGATTGCGTCCTGTGAAGCGCAGGCCCAGCACGTAGCCGGCATCGAGCTTGGTTTGGTCATGGTTTTTCCAGAAATAAACCGGTCTCGACCGATTCTTGAGCAACCATAGTGCGGCTTCGTAAGTGCTCCCTTCCTTGAGTCCTTTGTGCTTTTCTTTGGCCTTGAGGAGAGACCTGAAAAGTGAGAGTTGCTCTTCGGTTTTGATGAAGGTGTCTCTGGGAAAATGAAAATAGGCCTCGTCTTTGACCGTTTCTTTCATGGTTTTAACGTCAATTGTGGGCTTGTTGAGATCTGTGGGTGTGAAGTTCTGCCCCTGGTTGTTGACGTGAAGAACCCAGTTTTGAGATCCTGTTGTCAGTTGATTCAAGCCCAAGTTGTGCAAGAAAAACTCGTTGTGAGGGTGGGCGATCTGGACTGTTTTGTCTTCTATCCAATAGACTTCTGAGTTTGTGTAGTTGTGAAAATGGAGAATTTCTGTGTTCCGGCTCTGAAGGACCATGTTGTCGAGCTGCTGGGGCCAATCTGCATTTGCGTTCAGCGTGGGTTTTTCAGCCAGCACCTCAGCTCCCCTGCTCTTGAGCTCTGCAACGCACTGGAGCTGTTGCTCCGTGGGCCCCTGAGCCTCCGAATCCATTAGAGAGGTTGGCACATAATTCGAGGCCTTTGTGTGGTTTTCGTTGCGAACACAGGCGTTGCCGAGCCCAAGGGCTACGACCCAGGCTAATGTGGGTGTGTGACGCATCGCTTCTCCCTTTCGCTTCTCTGCGGCTATCATTTCGACTGGTGTCATTCTAGCACGACTTTTTCCTTCACCTTTCCCTGATCATCGAGATCGTAAACAATGGGCGTGCCGGTGGGGATCTCCACTTTGAGAATTTCATCTTCACTCAGAGATTCGAGATGCTTCACCAGTGCGCGAAGTGAGTTGCCATGGGCCACCACAAGCACGTCTTTTCCAGCCTTGAGCAGAGGTTCGATATTCTTTTCATAGTAGGGCAACACCCGCTCCACGGTGTCGGCGAGGTTCTCGCCTCCGGGGGGGCGGGTGTGGTAGCTGCGCCGCCATTGCAGCACCTGCTCATCGCCATATTTCTTTCGGGTCTCGTCTTTGTTGAGGCCTTGAAGTTCGCCGTAGTGCCGCTCGTTCAAAGCCTTGTCTGAAGACGTGGGGAGATCACCAAGCTGACCACTTTCCAGCGCCAGGCGTGCGGTCTCCTGGGCACGTTTGAGTTCCGAAGTGAACAGGTGGGCAAAACTCATTCCTGCCAGTTTTTTTCCCGCCTCCTGAGCCTCATTCACACCATTTTCAGAGAGTTCAACGTCAACCCAACCCGTGAAGCGGTTTTCGAGATTCCACACACTTTGCCCATGTCTCACAACCACCAATTTTGCCATAACTTTTCCTTTTTTGACGCAGCTTCAATACAGGCATCATCTTTCATGGCAAAGGCCACCACTGTCAAGGCTGTGAGTTGAGATAGGGGCCATAGTCAAAGCGATCGGTCACCAAAAGCATGCGCCGATCCACACCCACAATGTCACCATATGCCAGGGGCAGCCAAATGTTTTCCCCGCTGAGTGGCTCGCTCGAAATGAGCAGATGATTGATGTAGCCATTGGGTGAAGCCGCTTCGCAGGAAGGCCCAAGGAAGGGGCAAGTGTCTCGCTGGGAACAGCGCGTCTTGTAGGTGCTCCAGTGGAGGCTTTGGCCACCATGATGCCCCACAATGGTTTGACCATTCGTGAGCACAAAGGAAAGGTAAGTTTCCTGAGGGCACCCATCAATGTCTCCTTTGACCTCGCAGTGGGTGCAGATAAACTCCATGGCCTGTTTGGCGGCTTCGATGACATGCTGCACGTCGATGTCTTGGCGATGCACATCCACGTGCCGCGACAAATAGGAAATAATGAGCAGGAAAAACACCTCTGAATCGGTGTTCCCAAGAAGGAAGCGGCGGAACACAGGCGCGATTTCTTGAACAAGTTGAGTTTTGATTTTTGAGAACCCCTTCACATTGCCATTGTGGGCAAAAACCCATCGTCCAAATTGAAAGGGGTGAGTGTCCACAATGCTCATGTCTCCCAGGGTGGCTTTTCTCAAATGAGCCACAACTGTTTCCGCAGACACAACTCCTGAAACTTGTTGAAAGAGGTGATCGTGAACCGCGGTTTGCACGCTTTTCACGATGTGGGGGCAGCCGCCTTGATAGTAGGCCACACCCCAGCCGTCGGGGTGTGCGGTGCTTTGTTGAGCAAGAGCGTTTTCTGCGCCCACCAAGCTAGAATGGACCTGGCTGGGAATCACGGAACGAAATCCAAAGAGGCGGCACATGGAGCTCTCCTCAGTCTTTGACCAGGGCACCTCGCAGGTATTCTCGCCGGGTGTGAGCAATGTTCAAAATGGAGATGCTTTTGGGGCAAACAGCCTCGCACTCTCCATGATTGGAGCAGGCACCAAAGCCTTCAGCATCCATTTGATCGA